>QNAT01000026.1 GCA_003641555.1 Thermotoga sp. | reverse complement strand
ATCTCTATTGGTTCAACATCGATTACATAAATGCAGACCCCGTCTTGAAGGGTATGATGGGAAAGACGCACTACACTATGGATGATGTAAAAACGGTGATAAACAAACAGATAGCGCTGATGAGAAAAGTTATCCCACTCTACAAGGAATTACAGGAGTCAGGTAAGATAGAGATCATGACTACACCGTACTATCATCCCATACTTCCTTTACTGGTTCAGAAGGGCTGGGCAGAAAATGCAAAAGCACAGGTAAAAAGAGGTATTGCATATTCCACGAAGTGTTTTGGCATCAGTCCTAAGGGTGTCTGGCCTTCAGAAGAAGCGATATCGCAGGCAGTCATTCCCATACTCAATGAATCAGGGGTTCAATGGATAGTTCTGGATAAATCCATATTACAGGGTGCTGGTGTAGATACATCAGATTATAGGAATCTTATGAGGCCATATATGATAAGAGATGGCAATAAATCTGTTGTGGCATTCTTCAGAGATTCAGACCTTTCGAACAGATTGAGCTTCAATTATTCGAGTTGGGGTGCCAGAAGAGCTGTGAAGAATTTTCTCGATCGCCTCAACGAACTACAGGAGTTGAACCAATCAGGTGACCTGGTCCTCACGATGGCTCTTGATGGGGAGAATGCCTGGGAGCACTATCCCAACAACGGGAATGACTTTAGAAAACTTCTCTACCGTTCTCTGAGTGCAGATGATAGAGTTATCCTGACCACACCGGGTGAATATCTGAAAGAATATGGGGTACATAGGGTGCTCACCCATATCCCAACCGGCTCCTGGGCAGGTGATCTATCCACATGGATAGGAGAGAAGGAAGAAAACGATGCCTGGGATAGATTGGCTGCAGCTCGCAAGGAACTCTTCTCGAAGATAGATTCTCTCCCGGAGGATGTGAAGGAAAGGGCACTAAAGGCGTTGTATTCGGCGGAAGGCAGCGATTGGTTCTGGTGGTATGGAAGTGATCAGTCTGCAGGTGCATTGGATGAGTACTTCGATATGCAATTCAAGCGTTGTCTGCAGGTGATCTACGAATGTCTCGGATATACATCCAAAACGATGCCAGCATATCTATTCATACCGAATAAACAACCTGCTATACCCATTAGAGCAATAGGGAAGATATCACCTAAGATAGACGGAGAGATAGGTGTAAAAGAATGGGCAAATGCAGGATACTTCAAGGATGCAGACCCAGATCTATCTGAAGACATCATAAAGGCGATCTACGTGGGAAGAGACAATTCCAACATCTACATCAGAACTGACCTGAATGTCTCTCCAACTTCTTTGATAAGAAAAGATTATCGGCTCATCATCTACACGGATCAACCTGGTATCGTCAACGCTAACACCCTTACCGAACACAGTGAGCGTGGAGAAAATGCAACGAAGTTAGGATTCCCACTCGTAAATGAATTCATACTGTCTTTCTCAAGGGTGAAGAAAGCAAAATCCATGTACCTGATAAAGAAGACCGCAAATGGGGACGAATCGTGGAGTATATACAATATCCTCTACAATGACTGTGCTATTGGAGATACAGTTGAGATCGCTATACCATTTACATCTATCGGTGTGAAGAGTGGACAGGAAGTGAATATAGCGATGGTTGCTGTGAAGAATGGTAAGGATGTGGACTTTGCCCCAAATACTGGGCCTGTGCGTATTGCCATTCCTCAACAGGTTACCGGAAAGCAAATAGCATTTTTCAAAGATCCTGTAGGAGATGAAAACGGGCCAGGTACTTACACATATCCAAAGGATGGTGCTTTTACTCCTTACAAGGGCCTCTGGGATATTCATTGGGTAAAGGTGCTGGATTCGGGAACGAACTACGTATTCCTGTTAAAATTCGGTGAGATGACCAACCCATGGAATGCACCAAAAGGTTTCTCACATCAGTTGATAAACATATACCTCGATACGAAGCCGGGAGGAAGGACGGATACGTATAAGGAAGGTGCTTATTGTCAGTTTGATCCCAAACATCCGTGGGATTACTTCATAAAGGTTGCCGGTTGGCCCTCCTATGGACAGGTCTTTGCAAATGCTAAAGGAGAAGAAAACAACAGAGCCATAAACATAGAAGCAGATCCAGGGGATGAGTTGATAGCAATAACGGTAGATAAAAATGCAATAGGGAACGTCAGGAAATTCTACGCATACTTTCTGGTATTCAGCCAGGATGGTTACGGTAAAGACCACATAAGAGCGGTAACAGAAAAGGCAACTCAATGGACACTTGGAGGATATCCTATAGATTCCAAAGGCTATGCCTCATTCGTATTGGATCTGATCGCACCGAAGGGGCACACACAAGGAGAAGAATTGAATTCCTATGATCCTGATCTTAAAAAATATGCAACGGTATACCCGGTTTTAATAGAAGAAAAGTAGTACAGTAAATAGTTAAACGCTGGATTTCGATAACATTTGTATATCTTTTTACTGTTACTTTATCCTTCTGTTAGTACATCTATTGAATATTATAGACAAGACAGCGGCATCGTAAGGGAATGGTTCCCCTTACGATGCCAGCTTTATGGTCAGGTCTAAAAAGAGTTTTTTACTTGTAGTATCCCTTTCCTTTCAGAAATTCATATATCTTCTGATTAGCCGTTTTGAGAGCCTCTGTAGGTGGCATCTCTAAGGCCCATGCCCTGGAAAGATATGTGGCAAGGAGGTCCTTCATCTCAGGATAATCTGGGATTTTGGGTTCAGCATATCCCCATTTATTCAGAGCAGGGATCTTAACTGCAAGTTGTGGGGATGCAGCGAGTATATCTTTGTCTTTCAGAACGGATTTGTGAGAAGGAGATAATCCAGTTTCACCATAGATCTTAACTGCCACGGGATCTGCAGTTGCCCATGCAATGAATTCAAATGCCTTTTTGGGATATTGAGTATGGGCGTTGATAACGAGGGTCATATCATGGGCACTTTGTGCTCTTCTTATCTCTCCACTCGGCAACCTTACACCTGGAACAGGAGCAGCCTTTATCTTGTTGTAAATTAAAGGAGATTGCTTCTTGCTGAGAAGAGTCGGATATGCCGCATCCCATTGTACAGCAAAGGCTACCTGTCCTGTTTGTAATGCCCCAAGTATTTCCATGTACTCATAAGTTGCGATATCCGGGGGAACTATCTTCTCTTTTATCACATTTGTTACCCATTCGAGTGCCTTAACGGCAGGATAACTGTCAAATGCAGGTTTATCACTGTACCACCATGTTCCTCCAAAACTTCTGAATATCTGATACCAGAACATAGGTGTAGATTCTTCCTTACGACCATAAAAGGCTAATCCATATAGCGTTGGAGATTTGGGGTTGTATCTGCGAGTGAACTTCTTTGCCATTTTGAAGAGCTCATCCCAGGTGTTTGGAGGATTCTTTACGAGATCCACCCTGTAGTAGAGCAAATAGGTGTTCGTATCCGTTGGAAGTCCGTATATTCTTCCGTTAAAGGTGACCAAATCCATCGCTATGGGCAGCCAATCATTTCTGTCATACGGGAACATCTTATTGTCATAGTAATAATCTGTTATATCCAATACCATCTTACTCCTGGCGTATAGAGCAGTGAATGCACTATACGATACGAGTATATCAGGAGTTTTAGCCCCTGCAAGTAATGTGTTATTGACCTTGGTGTAGTAGTTTGCCCTACTCTCTTCAACCTGTTTAACTCTAAAACCCATCTTATCAGCGAGATTTTCATTCCAATACTTCACCAATCTCGCAGTGCCGACAGCCTCTGGCCCAGACCTTGCCAACAGGGCCAATTCTGGCAGTCTTGCCGCGTACATCGATATTGCAGCAAGTGCGAAAACCAAACTGAAAATCAAAATAACTCTAAAACTTCTCATACAAATACCTCCTTAAAATTTTATTTGGGGGTCATTTTACTGCCCCCATAGTTAATCCTCTCACGAGGAATTTTTGCACGAAGAACATGAGAATTATCATAGGAATAGCAGCGATCATCGATGCTCCAGCTATACTTCCCCAATATATACTGTAACCTGTGATGAATCTTGCAGTACCAACAGTAAGAGTTGTAGCTTTATCCAGTGTTAATATCAATGCGAAGAAGAATTCGTTCCAGGCGAATACAAAGTCTATTATAAATACAGATACTATACCAGGTTTCATAAGAGGTGTGATTATCCTCAATAATATATAAGACCTCGTTGCTCCATCCAGCATGGCTGCTTCTTCAAGGGATTTAGGAATTTCCATCATAAACGCCTTGAGTATCCAGACCGCCAGAGGGATAGTAAATGTAAAATAGGTAAGGATGAGTCCGATACGTGTATCTATGATGTTAAAAAACTTCAATATCAAGAACATAGGCAATGCAAATACCACTGGTGGTGCCATCCTTGTAGAAAGGATCCAGAAATCCGTTCCTTCTTTTTTCTCTTTGAATCTCGAAATCCCATAACTTGCTGGTAGAGATAATGCTATAGCAATGACTGCCGAACACAGGGAAATGATAAAACTATTCAAAAGATATTTGAATAAGGGAAAGTTTTCGGTCACGAGCATCTTATAATTTTCAAGAGTGGGTGTAAAACTGAATTTCAAATTCGGGACCATTATTTGAGAGATTGGTTTAAAAGAAGTAATAAACATGAAGACTACAGGAAAATCTACTATCATCACGGTGAATATGGCTATTATGTACAGTATGATCTTTTTCCATTTCTTGTGAGACATGTTATAGTTCTACCTCTCTGTAGAAATATTTCAAAAGCAATTTCGTTATGACTATAATGATCACCAATATGGTGACGGTAAGTGCTGCTGCCTGCCCAAAATTATACCTGTTAAACATGAGAAAATACGTGTAGAGTGAAAGGGTAGTAGTCGCTGTACCCGGGCCGCCATCCGTGATAACGAAAACCTGATCGAAGATCTTAAAGGTATCCATAACTCTGAAGATCAGGGTTATAACGAATATCGGGCGTAGGATGGGCAAAAGCACATACCAAACGCTTTTCCAATATCCTGCACCATCGATCTTCGCTGCCTCCAAAGGTTCTTTTGGAACGGATTGAAGAGCCGAATATATTATCAAAAATACAAAGGACGTCCATTGAAAGACATCGACAACTATCATAGACATCAAAGCCGATCTCGATGTTGACAACAGCGAAATGTTGATATTGAATATCCTGAGAAATTGTGGTATGAATCCGTAGATGCTGTTGTACATGAGTTTGAAGGTTATCCCATATACCAGTGGAGCGATCATTATTGGAAATGCGAGTATGATCATGAAAACACGACCCCATTTTGGCAAAGAATCTATGAGCAGAGCCAACAGCGTTCCAAACAGCATCTCCAAACTTACCGCTCCAATTACGTATACAAGTGTGACCCTGAAAGAATTCCAGAAGTTAGCATCTTTGAAAAGAGCAATATAATTGTTGATTCCAACGAACTTTGCTGTATATGTACTGTAGGCAGTCGAATTTATCAAACTTATGTACACGCTGAAAACAAAGGGAAAGAGAGCTACACCCCCGAGAGCTATGATTACAGGAATAACGAATCGCCAACCGTTGTCCTTCTTTTTCATCTCAATAACACACGCTCATTCCGTTTTATAGACTCATATGCCGCTTCGACTACTTCGATCGCCTTCAAACCATCTTCTCCTGTCGCCAATATAGTCTTTTTACCTATTAACTCCTGGTAAAATGCCCTTAACATCAGCCGATCGAGATCTTCACCCCAATCGATCATGTGAATCCTTTCCGTTTTATTGCTGTAATCAATTATATTTTGTGAAAATAGATCTACGTCTATAACCCCTTCTTCTCCCACTATTCTCATCGTTAGATCACCCCATATAGGCCAGCTCTTTGGTCTGGACCAACTGCAATCGAGTGTTACAGGAATACCTTTCATTTTCAAATCGAGCAAGGCATTATCTTCAACTTCTATATCGGGGTGTATATTCTTCCCCTTAAATGCTAATACTTCACCGAATTCGCTCTTCAACACGTATCGCAAGAGATCCACGACATGAACCACGTGATCCATTATGGAACCACCCCCTGATAACAGAGGATCGATGAACCATCCAGGTGGAATCTGGCCGCGATTCGTTGTAACTATCATGCGTATCTTTCCGATCTCTTTTCTATTCAGTCGTTGAATGAGATCGGCAATTGCAGGATGAAACCTTACTGGAAAAGCTGAATATAATGGTACTTTCTCCCCTTTACAGGTTGAGAGCATCACTTCAGCATCTTCGACATTCGTAGACAAAGGTTTTTCACATAATATAGGTATTCCATGTTCGGCTGCTTTCAAGACATCTTTCTTATGATTGACGTTCTCAGAAGTTATCACCACGCAATCGACATTTGATAACAGCTCATCTACATCGTTAAAGAATTCTATATCGTGTTCTGCAGAGAATCCTTTGCCCCTTTTTACATCTTCGTCGTATAAACCAATCGGCTCGAAATTCGAATCAGCCTTTACTACCCTAACGTATGCAGAAGTATGGACATGTGCCGCACTTATGAATCCTATCTTCATCTCATATCTCCTCCAAACTCGTAGATCTTGTCGTTCTTAGCAGAATCTACAGCCAAAAGCGCCAACTTCAATGCCTTCAAACCCTCTTCATAATCGAGTTCTGGATATCTTCCAGTTTCTATACATTCAGCGAAATCTGAGACCTCCATGCCATAAGGAGAGATGTTCATAGGAGAATAGATCTGATTATCCCCTCTTTTATTCGAAAGGATCAGTGAGGCACTGCCCAAATTAGAATACCTCAATACACCTCTTGTCCCAACTACTTCAACTTCGAAAATGAAAGGATGAGTTGAAGGATATGCCCAGCTTCCTTCTATATGTGCCAATGCACCGTTTGACATCTCCATTATAACAACACAATGATCCATCTTCATATCCCTTGAAAAAGAGATAGAATGTGCCTTCAATTTCTTCACGGGCCCAGCCGCCCATGACCAAAAATCCATATCATGAATTGCCAGATCCAGGATAACTCCTCCACTGCTCTCGAAATCTCTAAACCAGCTCGACCACTGTGGGATACTGCCTCCTCTGAAAGTCCTTATCATACATAGATCACCGATCTCTCCCTTATCTATTAATTCTTTCATCTTCTGAAATTCTTTGAAGTATCTAACCACATGGCCTACCATGAATTTAACATCATATTTCTCGATTATCTTTCTGATCTCTTCGGCATCTTTTAGTGTTCTGGCAAGTGGTTTTTCAGAGAAGATATGTATACCTGCTTTTGCTGCTTCTTCTATATACCTCAGTCGGACAAAGGTGGGGATTGCCAATATCACCGCATCGATCATTGACAACATATCCTCGAAATTTCGAGCGACTTTTATAGAATACTTCTCGGCCAATCTATTGGCGGAATCCATATCTTTATCGTAAACGCTCACGAGTTCAGCATTCTTTATCTGTACAATGCCTTCGGCATGCATCTTCCCTATGAAACCAGCTCCTACAATACCGAACTTCACCATTTTATTCATCTCTCCTCTCCGATATCGAACTCTAAAAGGTTTTTCAAAACGATGGCATATGCACCTCTGGTAACCAATTTTTCATCCCTGTTACTTTTTAATTCAACGAGTGTAGGTTTCCAGGAATAAAAATTGATCTTATCTACAACTTTATTCATAAGGACTTTACAGGTTCGAACCACACTACCGTCGAATATTATTATGTGGGGGTCAATGGCATTTGAAATGAATCCTACGATCTTACCCAATTTATCTGCGATATCATCGAATAGTCCTTCAATTCCTGGTTCATCTGCATTTTCGTTTAGATAGGTTAACATTTCTTCTTCGTTTTCCAGAGATAGCGAAGAGATATCAGGTATTCTTTCTTTTGCATTGAACAAAGCCCTTTGAGATACCACCTCCTCTAAGGAAACTTTCTGCCCATTCTCTCCCAAACCAACGACTATTTGCCCTATCTCACCTGCCAAACCCCTTGCTCCACTCAATATTTCTCCATTTATAGATATACCCATTCCTATACCCACATCGAAGTATATGTAAAAAACGATCTTATTCTTTGCTTTAGGATTAAGGTAATTTTCACCAAAGGCCATAAGATTTGCATCGTTTTCAAAGAAAGTTGAAACTTTTGTAGAGCCGAACTCCACGAAAGAGGGTAAGGGTTGCTCTTTCCATCCATAAAAGCGACTGAATACGATCTTATTATCAGGGTGAATTACAGGAGATGGGAGTCCGATTCCGATACCTAATATATTATCTGGAGATATTTTATGGGTATCTACTAATCTTTTGATCTTCTCTTCGATCATCTTCCACAATCTTTCAAATGGAAGGATATCACTGAAAGAGAACACATTTGTCGTTATCTTATCACCAATGAGATTGTAAGCCGTTATCTCAACTCGCATATAAGAAATCTGAACGGCAATGATGATCCGCGAATTGGATTCAAGAGAAAGCAGCATCGGTCTTCTTCCGCCATTGGATTTTCCCCAACCAATCTTCCTGATTAATCCCGCCTTCATCAACTTGGAAACGTTCCTGGAGACTGCAGGAGTGCTTATCTTTAATTCTCTCGCTATATCTGTTATGGACATACTCCCTTTGAAAAAAAGTTCTTTCAGGATCTTCTTTTGATTCATCGTTGAAAAGAAACGAGATATGTGCTTTTCTTTCAACTTTTCCATCTCCCGATTAGATACTTGCTTACGTTAAGCATCTAAGTTAGTGTAGATCAAAAACCCAAATATGTCAAGTGTTCGAATTGCCCCAAAATCCCAGATAGAGATGGAAATATAGTGTAACTTCCCTTTGTTCACCACAAGTCTTACGACTTCATATCTTTCACCCATTGGGTGAAATGAGATATATGAGGGGAAATTACTCGTTATAACTCAACTTTGCCAGACAAAAACTCAAAACTTTAATAATCACCGTAATCCTGGTGATTTTTTCAAAAAGACGTAATTACTACATCTTCGTTATCCGTTTAGGCGTCTTTATCCCCAGTTTCTTGAACAGTGCCTGTGTTTCCTCCTTCATCTCCGT
>QNAT01000025.1 GCA_003641555.1 Thermotoga sp. | reverse complement strand
TGGTAAAGATGAGGATAGAGGAAGAGGATTATCTGATAAGGACGGAGATGAAGGAAGAAACACAGGCACTATTCAAGAAACTGGGGATAAAGATGCCTAAACGGATAACGAAGATGTGGTAATTACGTCTTTTTGAAAAAATCACCAGAATTACGGTGATTATTGAAGTTTTGAGTTTTCGTCTGGCAAAGTTGAGTCAAGTTTTTTGATGCTTCTGCCAATTCATCCATATCGCAAGCAGGCTGGGTTTTCCTGACATCACTGTATAACAGAATTTTTTAAGATATTGTGGAGCATACACTAGATTAGCTGTAAAATGTCAAACGTTGGGCAGAAAGTCCCTCATATAACCATAACCAACGGCAGTCTTCGCACCGATGCCGTGTTCACTCAAAGCCTTCCCAACATACTCGTATGTTACTTCCAGAGGTTGCTTATTCTTAAATATTCCTTTTTCAATAATAGTATTATCTTTTACTTTTATCCCGATTATAAATTCGAATTTCGTATCTTCTACCGTTAAGAAAAAGATCGGAACGGGACTATGATAGTCTGCAGGTGGTGTGTTTTCTGAAGGATCAGAATAATAAGGACCATAATGCGGATTCATAACTTCCACTTTGATCTTCGGTGTAGTTATTGGAAACGCATCGAAAAAGATGATCTTTCCCTCTCTGCTTTCCTTATAGAAACTCTTTTCAGGACATCCGAATATATCACAAAATCCAGGATCTTCCTTCAACGCTTTTTCTTCATTGCTTTCAAAATGTTCTATAATAATATAGCTTCGTACTACTCCTTTTATAGCACTTCCAGGGATATATGGTATTCCATAGATATGATGTAGAGTTATTGAGGTCTCGTAGACAGACTCATTACCCAGACCAACTATGAGGCGCCAATCGGGTGTCAATTTCATCGTGTTTATTTCATAACCCTGTCCTTTTAATCCATCCCGAATCCTATCTTGCCGATTTTTAAGTCCAGTAATTATCCTTCTCATATTATCGAAGTTAAACTTAACTTCAAATTTTTTGGGCTTATCATGGTCCTGTTTATCGTTATATTCAGCTTTGTAAAGTATCGGTTCTTCTATATCTCTCTCATTGCTGTGAATAAAATTTACACATTTATTCAATTTCAAACTGAAATTTTCTATATCAGATTCAATTAATATCTCTCTCGTATTAAAAGGTAGTTTTGTATTTTGAATGGAATAGATATTTTTGGCAGACTTTTCACTTGAGATTCGTGGGTCATGGCTTTTGTTGTTCATGTTATGATATTCCATAACTTGTTGCCGATTCTTCGGCAATTCTTCTCCATCAACGATTATCTTTACAATACGTCCTTTCTTCCTATATACTTCACATTCCTTCCCATTAAACGAGTTATCCTTCAAATCATAGAACTGCGGAATAAGCATCGGCTTCTTTTTGCCAATATCAACCTCGAATATCCACTTTCCTTTCGTGTTTTTCCTAATAATGATCTTTCCTCTTTCACTCATCTTTCCTCTTCTCCCTCAATGAGTCCTTCTGCAAACCTCCTGAGCCAGTTGAAAAAAGCTAAAACTTCAATAGTAACTGCACGATATTCCTGTGAATTAAGTGAAATCATCTTTTCCACCAAATCATCACTTTCATTCATATGGATTAGATTTTTATCATCTTTTTTTAGCCATTCTTTTGTCTGGTTATATAACAAGTGATAAGCGTATCCTGCCTTGCTTTTATCGTTGCTGCTTTTTGATTTTATAAATGCAAAGGTTACACCAAGACCATTCGTTTTTATCAGCATAGGAATCTTTTTAACATAGGAAACATAGGATTTGTATTCTTTCTTTTCAATTTCACTCCCCTTTTTTGCACACTTATAAGCGAATTTCGCTCTCCCCTGTTCGATACCTTTCATTGTAGTCGTATTATTCATCTCGATCCACCCATATTTTTGTTCTCACTATGCCCTTGCCTATGGTGGCATTCCCACCTATCTGAATCACCTCGGGTAATCCAGATATGAAAAACTCCATTACCGATTCTTCTTCACTCTTACCAGTTTTCCTGGGATCGAAAATGCCCTTATCCTTATTGAATATCGGGGTAGCCAATGCAAGGGAATACAGAATAGTCTCGGCAGGCAAATATTCTTCCGTAAACAACGCTCCCGGCTGAACTGTACCTGTCTTGTTATCGATCTTTGTTCTCGTGATAACTTCTGTAGAAAGATTTACAAAATCACGGAAGTCCTCATCCGGCAGCACGATGACATCCTTTTTGATCTTCTCTCGCCAATAATCGTACTCTTCTTTTGGAATTACATGGTCCGAAAGCCATTTGGCGAATTTCGAGCACGCACCGTCTTCGTCAGAATCTTTATTTACTTCAAATGTATATTCTTCGAGCACTATCTTGTTATCCTTAATAAATAACTGGCAATTCGTTGGTGCTGTACTCTGTTGCGGGATCGGATCGTTAATTTTTATTCTTGAGAGTTCGAGATCGAGCTTAAAACGTTCTAATACCTCAGGACAAGTAATCCATGCGAATACCCCTTTCATAGATTTCACGGGAAACAAAAGTAATCGGGCATCTGTAAACCCCAATGCCCCTGCATGGAGATTTCCTTCCTCAGGTCCAAAAGCAAGAGAGAGTGCCTCATTAGAGTTGATCTTGTCATCTCTGGTCTTTAACCCTTCGAATGCCTCCCTTATGCATCCCTTCAATCCCGATGCCTCTATCTTAGGAAAAGTGGTATGCCTTTCCCTCTGAATGGGCATATCCACTATACCCAACTCCGTTCCACTTCCCGCATGAAGTGGGGTCTCCACGATCATGAAGAATGGCTTTGCTATTTTATACATCTCATTTTAACCTCCCTTTGATTTCTACCTACGGATATATCCTTTCGAGTTTTTCATCACTTACATCCCAATGGGTATTGGTTGAATAGTTATCTGGTATCTTCAACCAATACCATTTTAGTGATTTCGTTTTTTCAGGATACTTTCTGTGTAAATCGCCTATTTGTTTGAGGACGCTCTTATCTATTCCCTTTGGATGATATAAGATCACTTCAAGCTTTAACTTCTTTCCATTGTGGTTCTTCAAAAGATAGTCAAAACCTCCCTTTGTGAGTTTGTGTTCGATTGACCCTGCTCTATCTTCCCAGATAGGAACATTTCCTCCCGATTTTACTTCGATAGCCGTGATCTTCTCTCCATTTTCAATGTAGATGTCTATATCGTAATTCTTTTCTCCCACTTTCTTACCCTGTTCAACCACATCATTCCCATATTTTTTGACGAAATACTTGAATAATTTCAATTCTATGAGCATACTTATTAGATTTTGTTTGTGATATTTACCACTATTAAACAAATCTTCATATCTCTTCACCAACAATATCCCTAAGGGAGTTAGTTTCATATTTCCACTGTCACTTTCGATCAAGTTCTTCTCTTTCAATTTTTCAAGCACTTCCTTGCCAGGATCATTCAAGAATTCCTTATAGGAAATAGGGGATTGCTTTTTCAAGAATCGAAATGCGTTGTAGTTATCATCTATAATTGAAAAATCGAAGTCCATTGGTGCTTGTGGTATCTCTATTAATTCATCTGTCTCCTCGAAGATATAACAGATAGGGATTTCATAAATCTGACCCATAATCGTCATATATGGAATTATAGCTTTATATCCTCCCGTTATATTAAAGATGAGCGTATCTTTATAGGAATCAGGAGATCCCCCCATCAAATTCTTTAGCCGTTTTATGAGGTTACTAAGTCCAACTTTTATGAATTCCCCTTTATCTTCTACTTGAAGCCCACTTATTATATCTTTGCTTCTATCAAAAACAGTTTCAATATTTTTCTGTTCCAAAAATTCTTTTATAATTTCTGCAGCCAGAGGAGATAGTATCGTATCTGTAGCAATTAAGTAAACCTTTATTTCACCATATTGCTCTTTTAGCTTTAAGATGCTTTTGATCTCAGCAGAAGACTTGCTATTTCTATTAAGCCATGGAAGGAGCATCTTTCGCATGCTTTCTATATCTCCCTCCCAATCTCCCCATTCCTCATATAGCTTCAACTTCAGATCTTCGATTCTACAGTTCAAGTCGGTATTATCCTTCTGATAGTTGGTGAAAATAGAAGTTCCTACCGTAGTAATAATCCTTTTCATTTCTGACCTCCCTGTATTTTTCCAACATACGCTATACCGAAGCCCTGCTCGGGATAGGTCTCTGAGATAGCCTTTTTGTGAAATAGTCTTTTAACAGTGTTCATATCCCCATCGGCTATCTCAAAATAATACACACTCCCAGCTGGCACAGCTCTATACATAGGTTTAGGTTTTCTCTCTCTCATATCAAAACCCCCGACAAACACAGGTTTACCAACAGCTGCGGTTAATAATTTTAGCTTCACTTCCTGCTGGTAATTTCCTACTAAGTTTTCTTCATTTATCCATACAGGAATCCACCCGTTCTTGAAGATCGCCGGGGTAGATAAAACAATTTTAAATCTTCTCTCACCATCCTCGAATTCAGGAGAGTTGACTTCTGCCGAAATTGACATTTTACTGAAACTAACAGCCCTGCCTTCTCCTCCGAGTTTCATCATCCCCTCCGACGGTAGATCGATACCTTCGAAATCAACGAGCAGACTGATACCTTTCAATCTTCTCATATCCACACGATAGAGTTTTCCCTCTTCACTTGTTCCAGTCTCTCTACTCTTGCCAATACCTATCTTCGATTCGGATAATACGTATCTGTCCAACGTTTGGATTGAAAAAGAAGATACAGAGTGAGATAAATAACTCTTAAACATCGAAGATCTGACCAAACTATTCGGTTCATTTTCTACTTCTTTTTTTTCGATGGATTTCAATATGAAATTTGTTGGACAACTGCTCAAATTCTTATCATTTTTCTCTAACGATAACATTTCTACTTTTATTGTTCTTTTGTTATCGTAATTAACGCAATCCAGAGGAAGCGGAAGATAAAGAGCATTCCCGAGAAAAAAATAGATGCCCTTTATTTTTAATCCTTTTGTAGGATCGGTATTTGTATTTGCTTTTTCAATTTCGTTTGGATGATTTGAGAAATATGCACTTCGTAAGGCACCGTAGACAGCCGAGGGATAAGGTGGGAATACACCGTTCGCCCATGTTTCTTCCCCCATAGTGAATGGCTTTCCATCCCTGAAGAAGAGTGTATCCAGTGGATCAATCTTTATTATCATCGTTTACCTCCCGTTTTATGAAATCCGCTATATCCAGAGATGATAAGAAATTATCCAACGATCTACTTTCATATAAGATATACAACTCTTCGGTTAGAGTGCGAATCTTTTTTTCTTTCCTTTCTGAAAATTCTTCCTCCGTCTCACTCTCCTCTTTCTTCATATTACAGGAGCGCGTTAGTAACCTCTTTATCTCGGTCCTTAAAACCCGTAGGTTTCTATACTTACCATCTTTATCCATCAGTCGTCTAAATTCAAAACCAAGATTCTTGATAAAAGTATCGGAAAAATCCCCTTGTTTTAGGGATGTAACGAGATCTTTCAATATCTCTATGACAGACAGATTATCGTACTTCCATTTGAATATCGTTTTACGAGTTTCACCAGAACGCTTGAGTACAGCGATCGCAAACGCATCTTTCCTCTTATCTATGGATTTTGCCTCTTCTTCCATCTTTCTTGCCCATTTCAACACCTCTGAAAGCGGGGTCTTGTAATGGGCAATTGCAACACCTGCTGAAGCGGAGGACCTATGATCATCTTTTATACGAGCGAGTTTTTCGAATCTTGGAAATCGATCTCTCAAATTCTTCATAAGAGGCAATAGATGGTTCAGATTGATAAAGGCGAGTACATCGTCACCACCAGCGTATACCAATTTTCCTCTCGATCCAATAATATTTTCGACTTCACCTGCAAAGGAGCCTAATTTTTCAGTCAATCTTTTATGGAATCCCAATAATTCTCCTTTGTCATCTAAGAATTCTCCGGAAAGCCATCTTCCCATACTGTCTCCATCGAGCATCAATATCGCATAGTACCTGGAAAGTGTTATCCCATTTTCTTCCGCCTTTTTATATATTTCATTAAGTTTTTCTCTTGACTCTTCAAGAAGATCTTTATTATGGTCATCCCTCTCGAAGTATTTCTCCGTCAAGTTATCCTTATAGAATAGTTCTGCATCGAAGTTATCAGCGTTATCAGTGAATATTTTTTTGTATTCTTCTAATAAACCTCCATCCAGTTTTTTAAGCTTATTGAGCGAATCCATCAGTGCAATTTCAGCGGTGGATGGATAATCCCTTATAAATCCATCTTTATCTTTAAAGTACTTATCTGCAAATCGTTTCGTAAAACAGATGGCACAAAGGCCTTCACCCTTTTGCACCTTCAATTCATCGGCTTTTTGGGAGGGTTCAAAGAACACAACATTTTCTTCTGCCACATACAACTTCTTTAGCAATCCATCCCTTTTTCTTACCCCTAATCCACCATTTTTCCTTTCTTCATCCGCAAACCTGTAAAACAAGGCGTTTCTTTCACCGCACAGAGAGCACTTCCTTCCTAATTCTTTTAATTGCCGAAAACTTCGAACGTTCTTGACCGCACCGAGATAACTCTCAAGTTCTCCATACGTATCCGCATAATTCCCTCCGTCTAACGGAAGTGCAACCCAATTCACTCGAAGATGATCTTTTACCTGCTTCCAGAAAGATTCACCGAATTCGTTTGTGTGGGTTAAACCCAGCGAATTCAAGGCATTTCTTGCTATCTTCTCGAATTCGTTTTTTACGGATCCCTTCAAGCGTTTACCGACATCTTCGATATCATCCGTTTCTACCTTTGCTATAAAGCGGTTGGGACTGGATTTTATTTCTTCACCTGGGAAGATGAATTTGTAATTGTGCACCTTCTTCTTAAGCTCTTTCATGGTAGATTCGATCAGATGTGACAGCAAGAAACTCCCCGCATACAGATCTTGAGTCTTTCTTGCTTGGGCGATAAAAGATTGCACAGGACCGATGGTGAAAAGGAACAGATATTCACTCATCGTAGTGTCTCCTCCACCTTTTCCAATAGCCATCTGAACGACTCTATATATTCATCCCTGATATGTTCAAATATCTCTCTCGAATTCGCGAACTCGTAAAGATGGACCAATTCATTCCTATCTTCTATCATCTTCAACCATACATCTTCATTGCTGATCAAATCATTAGCAACAGCCTGTTTGAAACAATTTCTGGGACTATTGCATATGATACCCTGGTTTGCAAGGCTTTCTCTTATCAGCTTCCACGAGAGTTCATAACAGAGTTCGAATCGCTTGATAGTACCATCGATCTCGAGGTCAGTCTTCGCTTCGTTAATCGCTGATTCCAGGTTACCAAATGCCTTCATGAAATCGACATATAGCCTCTTTAACCTCTCGTTCACAATTCTATTCCTTCTCTTTTGATCTTCTCTCTAAAAGATTTATTTACTTTTCCAAGCTTCACTATATCGATCGCACCGTTAACGTCCAGGAAAGCGATGGTCTTATCCGTATCGACTGCGATATCGATATCTGACTTCTCGTGAAAATCTCCCCTCGCCTTCGAACCGAACAGGATAATCTTTTTAGGTAAGAGTTCCTTTCTTATCTTCTCTTTAACTTTATCCAACGTATCAGGTACAGACAATATGTGTTCCTTACCATGCTTTTTCAACTCATTCCAAAATTCATCTACCTTCTCGTAGGTTGGTCTTTGAGATCTTCCTCCATCTTTCAAAACGACGTTTTTTGGTAAAAACTCTCCCGCCAGTCGTAAAGCCATCCAATAACACTCGTTATTTTTGGATTTCAAGATTTTGAAGATCAGAGGAGAACTTCGTCGGTTCACACCTTCTTTGTTGGTCGAAACATGATTCCTCGGCAGCCCAAATGCGGCGGTGCCAAAGACATCTCCTCTATTACTCGTACGAAAGTGCATGAATTTTTCTCCTATCTCGTTCAATGCCTCTTTCCATGTGCTAAAGCTCGTATTGGAAATGATAAATCTTGAGATGGAAAGATTGGGATACTCCGAGATGAACCTCGTTTTCCTATCTTCGTTTACGACCGCTCTTGCCTTTTTGTAATTTTCGACAAGCCAATTTCCTATCTCGTCGTTACTTCTACCGTTTAATATAAAATTGAGATCCGTTTCTTCCAGGACATTGCCTTCATCTGCAACATCGGTTACAACGATATTTCCTCCTCCTCGCCTCGCACGTGAACCGATGCCACCTAAATATGCCAGCGACCAGAAAGAAGCCACACTTTGTCTTAACATATCATCACTGAAGGATGAAAAATCTATCGAAAAGGACAAGCCTGTTTTTAGGTATGGACGTTCATTTAGCATGAAAACTGAATATAACAGGTAAGCAACGCCATCATATTTTTCAGGAACTTTATACTCCTTGCCCCTTTTAGAAACCTTTTCTCTAAAAGGAATTTCCTTCCAAAGGCTTCGACCAATATCCTCAGAGGTGAATCGAGTTTTAATCCGAATCGTTACCCCACTTCTTCTCCCTTTTTCTCCACCACCCCCGAACATCTCAGCCTCTCTTCCCTTCATCTCATGGAGAGGCAACGAGCAATTCATAGCCCTCCACCAGAATCGCATCAGACCTTTGAAAGAAGGGACACGAAGATCAACCATTTGCCTTCCCGCACCACCAAGGAACATTGGAGTAACAGTTTCACATCTAAAGATTATGGTCTTCAATTTGCAATCACCAATTTCTTAAAATATGCAATCAATCTGTCTACTCGATTGATTATACCATATGCTCATTTTACTCTGACTTTTCAGCCACAACTTAGCACTAATCATCGCAAAATCCATTTATCCAATATTTAATATTAATATATAGCATCCATCATCCAACATTTTTTTACTGTCCCTATGGAATAAGTATATATACTACCAAATAATAACCCGGAAATAGCATCGATGAAGTCGTTGAAGATGGTAAAGATGAAGGTAGAGGAAGAGGATTATCTGATAAGGACGGAGATGAAGGAAGAAACACAGGCACTGTTCAAGAAACTGGGGATAAAGACGCCTAAGCGG
>QNAT01000024.1 GCA_003641555.1 Thermotoga sp. | reverse complement strand
CTAAGTATACCACTCTTCATAAGATCAAGAGTGGTCACCACTATATCCTTCCCTTTATATTTTACCTTCAACGCCAGCGCAGTAACATCGTATATCCACCCGATGAATTTACCTATTATGATGGATCTGAATAATTCGGGCTCTTTGATATCTATGAGGAGATCTGTGAAAAAAGGCTTGAGATGTACCCCTGCATAATCATCACCTAAACTATTTCTAAACCTATCTCTATCGTAATAGATGAAGGTACTTATCCAATCTCCCTTCCAGGGGGCAAATGGTAATGTAGAAACGCTCTTATTCTCCCTTATCACATCTACACCCATTTCTTTCAAAAATTCTTTATCTTCGGGTTCTTTTGTTATGCAGAGTAAAACTCTGTTAGAGGTAATATCCTCTAAATGGGCTGGATCGTCCGTGATCGCCAGGTCATCGGGCAAAGGAGAAGGTGTATATACACGCATCGTATACGTATTTTCAGCCAGTAGTTCATTTCCTCTTCTCAATTCCAGGGTGAATCGATGATCGGCGTTGATCTCCGCGTATGGAGGATTTATATACACATCTTTTAAAACGTAATTCGAAAAGGCATCTATTTTCTCTATCTTTTCGATCCTGAAACCTATATTCTCGAATCCATATCTCAATGTCACATTCGAAAGCGCCAGAGCACTCTTGTTCGATATCACTACAGATACTTTCCTCTCTTCGTTCGTTATCAGTTCTGTGATCGGAGGATCGATCAAAAGAGCTATAGGATTATTGACATCCTTAAGAAGAGGATAGAATACCTTCGGTTTTCTGTGAAAATCGAGCAGTCCATTCGCCTCCCATAAGATATCCGTGCATTCGGTTATAACGTAACCCTGGATTGCCTCTCTTTTCCTCATCTCCTCGATCTGGTATTTCAATCCGTAGAACTCCTGCATCTGCGTCATTCTACATAATCTTTCGAATGAGGAATAGAATTCATCGAGATGAAATCGTTTGAATCTCTCCTTGATTTCCTTTGGGCTGAAACTTTCAAGACCCAAAGGTGCTAACTTCATCCAATCTTCTCCCACATCTACATCGGGAATACTCCACAAACCGAATTCAGATACGATCTTCGGCTGTGCCTTCCCATTCGCCGCATTCCAGAACGTCTTCGTTTTCCCATCGATGAATGAATTCAAGGCCGTGTCCCATTCTTTTGTATGTTCTGGATATGCATAGTATAGATGCCAATCATTTATATCTGACTTTATATGAAAGTTGCCCTGGCAGGGAGAGTTGTCCACAATCAATCGAGATGGATCTATCTTTTTGGCAAGCGAATGGCTTTCTTTCAGCCATGTTCTATTCTCTATACTTTCGGCTAAGGATAATCCCCATCCTTCGTTTATCAAACTCAAAATAACAAAAGAAGGATGATTGGCAAACCTTTTTAGTACATTTTCGGCAAGCATTCGATTTGCTCTTTTGCTTTTGGCATTCATCTTATTGGCGTAAGGAAGGTCTATCCAGACTAATAGCCCGGTTTCATCAGCCGCCTCGAGATATGCATCAGATGGTATCTTCACGTGGCATCTCAATGTATTTATACCCATCTTCTTAGTCAATTCAAATTCCCTTATCAGGGATTCCTTATTGGGTTCTGTATAAAAGGTTTCTGGATAAAATGCCTGATCGAGGACACCTATCGTGTAAAATGGTTTATCGTTCAAAAGGATCTTACCATCTTCAATGAATATCTCCCTCATCCCGAATTTCGTATCGAATTCGTCTATTTCACTTCCCTTTCCATCGCGTAAAGTGGTTTTCAATCTATAAAGGTAGGGCGTCTCGGGTGACCATGGATTCAAAAGGGATTTGAATCTCCAGATGTGCCCTTCTTCCAGAGACTTCAGAGTGAATTCCCCTCTCTCCACAACATTTCCCTCATCATCCAATACCCTACACGTAAGTGTATACGTATCTTCAGGTTTTGTGCCCACCAAATCGAAGAACATCTTTACGAAATTCCCCTTAACGTTAGGGTATACCCTAACATCCTTTATATATGGCAGATTCGAAATGAGTAACTCAACAGGCTGCCATATACCGGACACATTTCCATACCAATCCTGTTTTCCATGGAGTATGTAAGAATAATCGGG
Source organism: Thermotoga sp. (assembly GCA_003641555.1). Lineage (GTDB taxonomy): Bacteria > Thermotogota > Thermotogae > B3-G13 > B3-G13 > B3-G13. The sequence continues at coordinate 7,125 of QNAT01000024.1, read as the reverse complement.
TGAATCGGAATCGATATCTTTTACCTTCACCTCTAAAAGGTTATCAGTCCCGAATGAAATGAAAGAGGTGATATTGAATTCGAAAGAATCGTAACCACCCTCATGAAAACCCACATGCCTTCCATTTAACCATATATCGGCATAATAATCGATGCCGTAGAATCTGAGGATGAACTGCTTCCCTTTCTCCTGCTCGTCGATGTATATCTCCTTAGTATATATGCCCTCTTTTATAAAGGTTTTGCCTGTTGTAAAATCAACCGGCCAGCAGGAAGGAATCATAACTTCTTCACCATTTAATCTCCAGGAACCATCTAAATCAATAGATTTGTGCATATTACCATCCTTTCCATACTCCCGTATACCAGGTTCTCCTGATATTATAGAATTCTTCGAGATGATATTCGCATACCATTTTCCACTATCTTTTATGATCCGCTTCTGTGTTTTATAATCGACATAAACTATTCCAAAACGCTTCGAATATCCATATGCCCATTCGAAATTATCCATAAGTGACCACACAAAGTAGCCCCTTAATCTCACCCCATCTTTTATCGCACGGTATGCCTGCGCAAAATGTGCCTTGAGATATTCGATCCTATTCTGATCGTGAACCTCCTCACCTTCGGTTATATCCTTAAAGGCAACACCGTTTTCAGTTATGAATATCTCTTTTGGCGCATAGATATTCTGTACTCCCTTTAATATCTTGTAGAGACCTTCGGGATAAATCTCCCAACCCATTTCTGTCTTTTTAAGTCCACGGTCTATCGTTTCTATCCCTAACGGTTTCTCCGGATTGAACCTGATCAGGCTACCAGAGTAATAATTTATCCCAACAAAATCGATCGGCCGTCTTATCTCATTCATATCTCTATCGTAATCCCTCGGCATATACTGTTTAGTAACGGATAAGAGGTGTTCGGGATAGGAACCATTATAGATCGGGTTTAGAAAAAGAGGATAATTGATGAACTCATGAGCCACTCCTGCAGTCATCACATCTCTTTCATTCTGTGATACCTGGCTCACAGAATGATTCGATAGGGTTATACCGATCTTACCACCTATGTTTTCTTCTCTGAACGCTTCTACTGCTTTCGAATGTGCTCTCAATTCGTTGTGAACAACGGTAAAGGCTGAGAATATATCCTTCATCCCTGGTGCATGACTTCCAAATAGGTGTCCTTCAAACGCAGTAACCCAGGGTTCATTTAAAGTTATCCAATGTTTTACTCTATCTCCAAGTCTTTGAAATAAATAATCAGCGTAGTCAGAAAACCAATAGGCAATGTCTCCGTTGGTCCATCCACCAATATCTTGAAGCGCTGCTGGAAGGTCCCAATGATAGATGGTGACAAAGGGTGTTATGTTTGCCTTAAGCAATTCATCGATGAGTTGGTCATAAAAGGAAAAGCCTCGTTCATTTATCCTTCCTTTGCCCTCTGGAAAGATCCTCGACCATGAAATAGAGAACCTATACCCCTTTATACCCAGAGATTTCATCAAAGCGACATCTTCTTTGTATCGACGATAATGATCACATGCAACATCTCCTGTATCACCGTTGTGGATCGTTCCAGGAGTATGAGTAAATCTATGCCATATCGATGGGCCAGCACCATCCGCAAGGGGAGATCCCTCTATTTGATAAGACGCCGTCGCAACTCCCCAAATAAAATCATCCGGAAACTCCATGTTAGCCATACTCCACATCTCCCTTCTTAAACTCTAATACTTCCAGGTGTTAGCCTTCATTTTAAGCTGCTTGGAAAACTTCTTGCCCATTCTCCAGCTAAACATAAAATTGCCTCTTTCTCGGATCAAACCCTTGTGATTGCTTATCAAATCGATGTGATCTTGTAAATTGATTAGTTGAATATATTATTTTTAAATTTCAAAATATCAGTCTTTATATACTTTAAGTGCCATATCTTTCAGCTTTGAAAAATTGATCTTTAAACTCATAGATCCATTTATCGCTTTTATTCGTATCGAATTCAAAATCTTCCCGGTGTATGTGTTCCAAAATTCAACACTATAATTACCACTTTCTACCCCAAAGATTTCCAAATTAACAGCGGAAAAATCGACTTTACTTAAATTCTTTCTGGAATCTTTTAAAATCCAAACTATTCTCGCACTTTTATCTCCGCATGAAAATGGAATGATGTAATCTCCAACCGTTCCTTGAATTTCAATATCTGAAGGATCGTAATGAGCTTCGAAATTCAACCAATTTATACCTGGTGAGTCTATAAAATCGGATAAGGCTTTATAAATGTCAAGTCCTATTATTAGGGTATTAGAATTAGAGATATAATTCCATCTGAATCCGGGTCCACAAGCTCCCGATGCAAATTCCGCCCACATGATATTGTGGTAGTATTCAACATAAGAATCACAAGGTAAAAGAGACCATCCGTTAATGGGGCCATCCTCTGAATCAATATAAGGTTTCGAATAGCCCATCTGTGAAAGATTATGAGCAATTGCTTGAGAAACTTGGATAGCGGGATCTATTGTGTTTGTCGGATTATTGACAGCAGGTAGATACAAATGTGTCGTGAAAAAATCCAGGTTTTTATTTTCGTAAAATGCATTAAACATAAAAGAAGATAACGTAGGAGCAGCTGTTGAAACTGTTACCAAGTGATGCATGCCAAATTTTGAATCTTCGTAATTAACAATGAAATCAGAGAGCGTTTTTATATATTTTTTAATCGTCGAAGCATTATCACGACCATACCATATGTCTATTTCGTTATTTATTTCCCATGCCAAAATGTGAGAGCTCGATCCCCAACGATCTATCATAAATTTAAACCTGAACTCAGTATCCCTTATTACTTCCTTATTTATAAGGAAGTCATCGAGAGAACTTATGGGCCCCCCGTTTTTGATATTAAAAGGGCTTTCCACCCAATTTTTGGACATCCAATACGGATCAAATGGTTCAATTATAAGATAAATATCGTACTTTTTCGCATATTCAAAAATATGATTCCATACATTTATCAAAGATTCGTTTATTTGTCCCAATGGATTCTCGAATAGAGAAGAACCTGAGGGATCATAAGCATATTCAAAAAAAATTCTTAGAGTGTTAACACCATGTGCATGTAACTTAGCAAAAAATCCTTCAGCTGCTTGAAGATATATCTCTTTATTTCCAAATAGGTTAGTTTCGGCTTGCCACAAGCTATCTAAATTGGGCCATGTTACTTCATAATTAAATCCTATAGGTATAAATGGTTTGCCATCTAACTCAAAGTAAGATTTAGAAGGGCCAATAGTTACAAAAGATCCAACAGTTGAGTTTGATAATCCAAAAGATGAGATCATCAAAAGAAATATGAACACCAAAATGAGGAATTTTCTCACCATAAATCACCTCTTTTAAACGATTACAATAGTTTTGCTTAAAATAAAATGTACATTGGCATCCAGTTATAACCTACCAAAGAACCATTATGAATAATAGCTACTCTTAGCACATAACTACCCGGAGACAATTTGAATTTAATGTTAAAGAACTTATATATTCCATATGGAACTTTCTCCAATTTAAAAACCCCATACTCAATCGTTTCTTTCTTATTTCCCGATGAAGAAGTATTTATATTAGTTATAGACCATTTTAATTCGCAGGGTGAGAGATTCTTAGCAGACATATGACTTAAAGCTACTGGGATAACCTTGCTTTTACCACCGAAATAGGTAATCATTTTAAAATTGACATCGAATACCACTGTATCTTCAGCATTTATCATCTTAACCCTGCTTTCTTCGTTAGTATTAAATTTAGGTGACCTGTTATAGGTATAAAGGCCGGCTAATTCATTCTCAATATCGTAAAGTTCAACAAACACAAAACCTGCTATATTGTTATACTTTCTTAGATAGTCAACTTGCCAGATATAATTTGAAACTCTACTATTTCCCCAGCCTTCACCAAATTCACTTATGATAACTGGTTGATCTTTATATTCATAATTTGAAGCAAATAATTTGTGAGAAACATTGGAAGAATGAAAAGATATATTATCTCCTGCTCTTAACTTTGACAGATCTAAAAGCGTATTATTCCATTCAGAATAAGATGATGTATACAAATGAACATCTGCAAGGTCTGTTTTCACATGATGCCACCCAGAATTATCAACAACAAGTCTTGTGGGATCGCACATCTTCACCACCTCGTATAAACTTTCATCATACTTGTGTAACTCTGAACTCTTATCTAAATTCCATATACCCCAATCTTCATTAAAGATCCCCCAAGTTATGATAGATGGATGGTTCATATCTCTATGAATCATTCTAAGAAGTGTATTTTCGAATCTCTCAGCAGATTCTTTCGTGTAAACTGAAAACGAAGGCGGTTCCTCCCATATGTACATCCCCAAAACATCAGCCCAGAACAAGAATTGTGGATTTTCAATCTTTTGATGCATCCTTATGCCATTGAAGCCAAGATTTTTCGCATACTCAAGGTCCGATTTAAAATCTTCTTTAGATCGCGGGACATAATATCCTTCTGGCCAATATCCTTGATCAAGGACCATTTTCAAAAACACAGGTTTGTTGTTAACGAAAACAAATCTATTTTTTACTTGAACTGTTCTGAATCCAAAATATGTATAAACTTTGTCCAAGACCTCTTCGTTGTCTTTTATTGAAATTTCTACCAGATAGAGATCTGGATGATCTACGTCCCAAAGCTTTGGTCTTTTTATATTGAAAGAGAGAGATATCGCTTTTGAAATGGAATCATGAACGATCTTTGCCAGGGGATCATAAACCTTGATTTCAATATTCTTGACATCGCTTTCGTTAAAGATATTCAACGAGAAATTTACCTTTCCTGAATTGGTCAAATGGATATTTACAGACTTTATGTAGGTTCTATCATAAAACTCAAGCCAAACTTTTTGCCATATTCCACATGTTCTTGAAAATGAAACACTTGACCAGGGATCTGGAGGATTACTCATTTGTTTTCCATGAGGGTTCTTCCGAAAATCTCTTGGTACAAAAACTCTTACTACCAGAGAATTCATCCCTTTGTTTATGAAATTTGAAATGTCAAAATAAAAGGGTAAATACCCTCCTGAATGTTTCCCAACATATTTGCCGTTGATCCAAACCATTGTAGAATAGTTGACAGCACCAAAATTTAAAAGAATCCCGGTTTTTTTATCTATATAAAATTTAGTCAGATACCACCCTATCTCTATATAATCGCCTGTACCAATACCGGATAATCGCGAGTTCCATGGAAACGGGAGCGTTATATTCTCATCAAATCTATCTTTTTCAAACCAATGCTCTTTTAAACCAACATTATTCTCATCAAACTGAAAAGTCCATTTATTATGAATAAGATCTTCCATCGCAGTCCTGACAAATATGGGGTCTGGAAATCTTTGTAGTTCTAAAACCGAATTTATACCAAATACTATGGTTGAAAACAGAAAAAAGATAAGCAAAAGAAATGTTGCTCTGCGCATTTATTTCACCCACCTTTGATCATTCAAAAGGTTCAAACAGAATATAAGAATTGGGTAGTGGAGCCCAATCTTCATTTATCCTGTCGGACATACTAACCCATTTATTCCAGGTTGTTTTATCGGTTAACATTGTTATAAACGCTGCTCCTACAACAGACCTTGCAAACATTCCAGCAGTTTTACCATGCTGGGTCCAATAGAAATCGGATAATGGTACTCTACTCGGTGTTTCATCCAGAAATTTGTACACAAGATCAACTAATTTGTGGAAATAAGGTGTATTCGGTCTAAGAGATGCTGTCCAGATCGTCCAATCCGTTTTAGTATACAGTTTTCGGGAATCAAGAGGAAGACCAAATTTTTGTAATTTTGTTAAATAAAACCTTGTCTCTCTTTCAACTGCATCTTCTGGGAATAAATTCAAATCCAATATCTCATCCCACACCATGTTATATTTTTGGCTCCAGGAGTCTTGAGAAGAATCAAAACCAAGCAAGTAATGTGTGCCATCATTACTCAAATCTATTTTCGACCACTTAATAGCCCATTCTTTAGCGATGTTCATATATTTTTCAGCATCTTGCTCGTCTCCTCGCATTTGACATAACTGAGCGTAAGCACCTATTGCTTCAATGGATTTCACAGATAGGTTTGCATTATGAGGCATCGGACCGGCAAAGTCATCTGTGCATAATTGATTCCCGGGGTCAAAACCATTTTGCAAAAGGTATTTAACCCATTTGGTCAATAACAGCCAATATTTCGATGCAAACTCAACGTTCCCTTCTATATGGGCAATAGCATCCATCATGATGATCATATTTCCAGTTTCTTCTACCGGCATTTGTAGACCAATTTCTCCTAATTTCCTGAAATAACCTTTCGCTTTCGGATACGTACCCAGGTCATGTGGTGCGAAGTCTTTATGCCACAAAGAGGATTCTGCATAATCGAGAACAGGTACAAGCGAACCTTTTAGAAGATCGGGATTGAATAGTAAAAAAACAGGACTCGTAGGATAGATAACATCCACTGTTGAAATGTCTCCATTGCTACTATTTTCTTTTGTAAACAAAAGTGGATTACCTTTAGAATCTTCTGCCATTCCTATAGCTGCTATTGATTGTCTGTATGCTAAGGCACAAATCTGTGCATATCTTTCACCACCCACTTTCGTACAATCTTCCATCAGCTGGTTATCAAATTTAACTGCCATATCGTAAACGCTATTATATCTTTGGGCAGCATCCATGAGGATCTCTCTTATGTTGGAGTACCAATGCATCCAATAAGGGCGAAGCCAGGTTCCAAAATAATCGACGGCGTATTGCTCATCCAATGCTACAATTGCATATCTTGTAATACTCTGATTGCCTACTTTTCCTAAATTAAAAATGATTGCTTCTACGGGTTCACCATTTTTAACCATTACTGGCTGGTTGCAAAGTAAACCTTCGGGTAACGTACCGTTCGAAATAAACCTTTCCTGACAGACTTGACTCTTACCAATTACACCATCGGCTTGATTTGCAAATACAGCAGTATGAATATAGCCCCAATCGATTCCTACTTTATCACCTGCTAACCCTAAAATGGGTTGATCAACAGT
>QNAT01000023.1 GCA_003641555.1 Thermotoga sp. | reverse complement strand
TTTTTTCTACGGTTTCGAGTTCAAAACGTTTTCTGAGATCGACAACGGGAATGACTTCTCCTCTGAGATTCATTATTCCCTCCACAAATTTTGGGGCGCGAGGAACTTTCGTTATATTGGTCATTCGGTTGATCTCCCTAACCTGTTCTATAGAAGCTCCGTATTCCTCTTCGCCGACTTTGAAGACAACATATTGCTCTTCGTTCATCATACCCCCTTTCTCTTTCTCTCCTTTTTCCTCAACAGAGCTCAGTGAAGATACTTCTTCAGGAACGAGCGCTGTGCTGTCTAAGAGCAGGATAACACGTTCATCCATTTTGATGATGCCTTTGATCCTCTTCGCATCATCCCCGGATATAAGAGAGGGTGGTTTATCGATCCTGGATTTTTCAATGCGAAGCACCTCATAGATCCTGTCGACTACAAATCCTATCTTCATTCCAGAACAATTTAAAACTATGACCTTTGTGAATTCATCTACATTCGTTGCTTCAAGCCCAAGCATCAACCTGAGATCGATGATTGGTAAAACAGAATCTCGGAGATTCACGATTCCCTTCACGTAATCAGGTACATCAGGGATGACTGTGGGTTCTGCAAATCTAATTATCTCCTGGATCTCCTCTATGGGGAATGCGTATTCCTCTCCTGACATCTCAAAGGTGACGATCTGAATGTATTCTTCTACGCTCTTAACCTTGTCAGTCTTCGCTTCTTTCAGATTAACCTTCGCTTTTTCGATATTCTGCACTTGAAACTCCATTACCTTTCCCACATCTACCAGCATGTACAATCTTTCATTTCCACCATGAATGATATGGGACACAAAATTACTGCTTGTACCTACTTCTTCGAGCTGCCCATCGTCTGCACGAATAACCTGTGATGTTCTATCTACAGATATGCCGAGAAGTTTGCCTTCATGCTGGAGTACTATAACCTTTCGCGTCGGTAATTCTTTTTCTTCAAGACCCAGTTTCTTTCTGAAATCTACAACAGGGAGAATCTCACCACGCAAATTGGCAATGCCTTCCACATAATCAGGGACGAGAGGAAGGCGAATTACCTTAGGAGGTCGGATTATTTCCTGGACCTCTTTAACAAGTATTGCGTAGATTTCATCCTTAAGAAGGAATGTCACGTATTGCTTGATCGCCATCGTTTACGCCCCCGTTTCTGATTGCAGTTCATCGGCAGTAGCGGCGATATCCTCGATGGCTTTTGTCAATTCCTCCATACCTCTTGCCTGTTCTTGCGCTCCTTTAGAGGCCTCTTCGATGGCAGAAGCAGATTCAGCAGTAGCAGATTTGATCTGCTCAACCGCTTTCTGTGCCTCTTCAGTCGCACTTGCTATTTGTTCAAATTCTTTAGCGATATTCTCCAGCTGTCCTTCCGTTCTTACCACTGCCTCTTCTACTTTTTTAAGGATCTTTGTCGTTCCACGAGCCTGGACTACTCCTGCATTATTTTGTTTTGAGGATTCATCGATGTCTGCGGATACCAATGTGATCTGTCTCTGGATTCCCTTCACGAGTTCTTTTATCTGTTCAGCATTTTCACCTGATTCGTTTGCCAGACTTCGGATATCGTTTGCGACGACCGAGAATCCTTTTCCATATTCTCCCGCATGCGCTGCTTCGACAAAGCCATTTACAGCGAGCATATTCACCTGAATGGTTATCTTATCTATCGCATCCACTGTCTTATCGATTTGATTCCCCTCTTCTCCCAATCTTCCCAGGCTGCTACTCGCTTCAGAAAACATATCCGATGCCTTCGAAAGTCCTTCTATCATATTGCCAGCCTTTTTATCATTTTCATTCATTGCCTTTCCAAGAGTATCCAGGACCTTTCTACTCTCTTCAACCAGGTTGCGCAATTCTTCCATCATTTCAACAATTCTTGCTGCCAATTCTCCACCTTTATCTGTGGCTTCCGATAGAAGTTGAGCAGCCTTGGAGAGCTGTTCTAATGAAGCCATTATCTCTTGTGAACTGCTCGATGCTTCCTCGATATTCGAAGAAAGTTCTTCTGCGGCTGCAGCAACTGTCTCCGCTGATTTTTCCGTATCCGTAGCTGTTTTCAGATCCTCTGCAAGGTCTACGAGTTCCTGCGTTGCCGTGTTGATCTCGGAGAAAGCCTTTGTCTGCTGTTCCAGAGCTTTGGACGCTTCTACCGCAGATGAGCTGAGTTCTTCGGAGGCACTGGCAACCGTTTCCGAAGTTTCGAGAAATTCCTTACTTGCATTCGCAATCTCATTCATCATTTCTTCTACTCTACCTATTAATTCCATCAATTTGTTGAGGTTTCCAATAACATCTCCCAGGATATTTGTTACTTCCTTACCAAGTTTCACCTGTTGATTGGCATCTTCAACGATGGCTTGAATATTTTTAACGATATCTGCAACCGCATTCTTTATCTTCCCAACCCCATCTCTTATCTCACGTGCCGACTTTTCTGATGCTTCTGCCAGATTTCTTACCTCATCTGCGACAACAGCAAAACCAGTGCCATGCTCCCCGGCTCTTGCAGCTTCTATTGCCGCATTGAGTGCGAGAAGATTCGTTTGATCTGCTATCATCGTTACCGTTTTTACGATCTCCTCAATCTTATTAGATTGACCTTCGAGTTCCCGGATCATCCTGGTGGATTCCTTATTCCTTTCTGCAGATTCATCGACAGAAGCTATAAGGGAATTGATATCATCAGCCATTTCTTGAATCTGACTCTGGGTATTTTCCGCATCTTGTACCATCTCTTGAACGAGTTTTAGGACATTTTCAACACTCGTGTTGATTTGGTTGATCGCAGCCCTCGATTCATCAGCGGCGCTGGATGATTGTTCTGCTCCCGCAGCTATTTGTTCTGAGGCCTTACTGAGCTCTTCTACAGCCGATGAAGCCTCCTCCACACCGGAGAGCAATTGTTCAGCGGCGGCAGAGAGTCGTTCCGCCATTGCCTGTCTCTTTGCCAATGTACGAGCTCTTGCCCTTTCCATCGCCCTCTTTTTAGCCGCCTCACGTTTCGTTTTGAGTTCTTCTTCGTTAACACCTGCTTTTTGCACTATACCTGTCCCAGCTCTTCCAGTATCTCCTGTTTTTTTCATGGTTTCAGGTACCTCTAATCTTTTTCCTGCCATATTACTTACCTCCTTCACAAAATTTTTATTCCCGGCCCTCTGCGTTCCGTATGGTCGGGGTTATTATCCAATGAAAGGATCCCATTGGATATGATCACCTCCTCCGCTTCATGAGTATCGATATCTTCAGCTGAAACGTTTAAGACTCCATTTCCATCTATGTTGAAACTAACTGCTATGTTAGCTTCTCCTTTCTTCCATTTACTTTTTGACTTGAATTGAAAGTTTCCAAGACTTACGATTCTATCACTCCGCTCTTGTAATATTTCTATATTAGCGGTATTTTGTTCATCCTGAGTATTCGTGAAGATTTTAGTAGATACGGTAGGATACACCTTTCCTCTCTCTATGATTGGTACAAACCTTCCCTCATCATCTAAGATTCCCAGATTATGGGGTAAGATATCCTTCAATTCTACATGTTTTATTCGCCCCTCGATGATCGCGGCCTGAACGGCTGCCCCTAATGCAACGACCTCATCAGGATTGATGTCAGTTTTTATTTCAGATCTCTTGAAGATCTTACCCATCTCTTCTCTGAATCTTGGCATACGTGTTGCTCCGCCTGCAAAAACAACGATATCTACATCATCGGGATCGAATTCGATCTCATTCAACGTTGAAATAACCAATTGCTTTGCCTTTTGAAACAAATCATCGGTAAGATTTTCAAATCTTTCCCTCGATATTTCCAGGTTCACGTGAATTGGGCCATCCTTGTTCATGGCTATGTAAGGAATTACGACCGTAGATTCAGTAGTAGTTGAAAGATCTACTTTGGTCCTTTCGATACAATTGTAGATCTGCTGTAAGGCAATCGGATCCTTAGAGAGATCCACATTATCCTTTTCTTTCATCGTTTCAATTACCCATTTAGCCAGTATGTTATCGAAATCTGCTCCTCCGAGTTCGGTACTGCCTCCGGTGGTAAGGACCTCGAAAAGCCCCTTTGTACATCTCATTAGAGTGATATCGAAAGTACCTCCTCCTAAATCTAACACCAATATCGTTCCTGTATCCCTGGAATAAAGTTGATAAGCCAGTGCAGCTGCAGTGGGTTCGTTCAAGAGCTTCATAATCTCTATATCAGCCAATTTCGCTGCCTGTAGAACAGCCTGGCGTTGGTTATCATCGAAGTAAGCAGGTACCGTAATAACAGCCTTTTTCACTTCCTTATCAAGATATTCAGAAGTATATTTTTTGATTTTTCTCAGGATCAGGCTTCCTACTTCAGAAGGGGTGTATTCTCTGTCAAAGATCTTATATATGTGCCTCGTTCCCATCTTTCTCTTCACACGGAAGATCGTTTGCCCGGGACGAACGAGCATCTGAGAACGAGCAAGTTCCCCTATCACAGCTTCTTGAGGATTCTTAAAGAATACGATCGATGGAGTTAAACGCATACCTCTTTCATTAATAATAACTTCAGGTTTTTTAGACTTATCTATATATGCACCAAGTGAATTCGTCGTACCGAAATCAATCCCCATTATCATCACTATCACCTCTGAGTACCTCAAGATTCCGTTTAACATCTTCGCTATCCGGATCAAGGCTAACGGCGTGTTCCAACAATGCTATTGCATCTTTTATGAAACCATTTTCTGCCAGTATGATGGCAGCGTTGTTAAAGGCTTTGCTCGCTGTGGGCGATCTATCTATTTCAGAGATCTTCATATAAAGGTGATAAGCTTGAAATATCTTTCCAGCCTCATCGAGTCTGATCGCTTCCCCAAATAAAGTTTTAACATCGAGATCTAATAGATCTTTCAAACCCATTCCGAGCTTTTTGTTTCTCACTATACTCCTCACATCTTTTCTAAGAGAAAGTCTACTAACCCTTTGATATCTTGTGCTCCCCTACTCTTAGGTTTGTAATCGAATATAGAGAGGCCATGACTGGCTGATTCTGCTATTTTGACATCTACTCTGATAGGATCGGAAACCATAGACGGTCCGAAATTATCTTTGAGTTCCTCGAGGACTTCATGCGAGATACGAGTTCGGGTATCAAACATAGTTGGAACAACACACAACAGTTGAAGTAATGGATTCAATGTGACGTTTACTTTGTAAAACACCTTCATCATCTGCGCTAAGCCTGCGAGAGATAAAAAATCCGTCTTAACAGGAATTACAACAAAATCCGAAGCTGCAAGGGCATTAATCGTGCTGTATCCTAAAGATGGGGGTGTGTCGATTATAACATAATCGTATTCCGCTTCTATTTCCATAAGAAGGTCTCTGAGTATCATCTCTTTATGTTCAAAATTGACAATTGCAGTATCAAAAGATGCGAGATTTTGATTTGCTGGTATTATGAACATATTTCTCACCTGTTTCATGCATTTCTGTAATCTTCTTCCTTTATTTAAAAAATACATCAACATTTCATATATGCCATATTCGATCGTGTGGGGCATTAAACCCGCATACAATGTCATTTGTGCCTGAGAATCGAAGTCGATAGCAAGCACCCTTTTATTGATCTTCGATATATAAGAAACCACATTGTAAGCCAATGTTGTCTTTCCACAACCTCCTTTCCTATTAGCAAAGGCGATCGTCTTTGCCACCTACCTCACCACTTTCGTTGGATTCAATATAAGAACAGGTGTACCATCTCCGAGGATCGTAACTCCTGTAATGAAGCTATCCGACCTGAGATAATCAGGAATACTTTTTATAAGGAATTCAGATTCTTCAAGAAATTGATCCACGACTAAAGCAAATCTATTCCCTTCCTCGGATACAATGACTAAAGGAACCAAATCGAATTCAAAGCTCTTTTCCTTCAATTCAATGTGAAGCCCATTCAGAAGTTCTTCAGCTATAAAGAGAGGAATAGTCTCGCTTCTCACCTCTACGAGCATAAAATTTTTGTAATTATGTATCTTTTTCATGTTAACTTTGATCGTTTCTTCTACAACATCAAGAGGTAATATATACTGTTGTGAACCTATTTCAACCATAAGACCTTTGAAGATCGAAAGAGAAAGCGGAATTCTCATTGTTATCTTCGTACCCTTGCCTACCTTAGAATCCACATAGACTTTTCCACCCATAGATTCTACATTCGTCTTAACAACGTCCATCCCTACTCCTCTCCCTGAAACATTTGAAACGACCTCTGAAGTACTGAATCCCGGGATGAAGATGAAATTCAAAATTTCTTCATCATTGTATCTCATAGTTTCTTCAGGTGATACCAGGCCTTTATCTATCGCTTTTGCTCTTACAGCATTTGGATCAATGCCTTTTCCATCATCTTCAACTTCCACGAAAACGTAACTTCCACGATAATATGCCTTGAATCGTATATATCCCGTTTCATTTTTTCCGATTGCTTTTCTTTCAGTGGGGAGTTCTATTCCATGATCAACGCAATTCCTCACCATATGTGTTATAGGATCCGCTAATTTTTCCAGAACATTTCTATCTACCTCTGTTTCCTCACCTTCCATATACAATTCTATTTTCTTTCCAAGACTCTTAGCAAGATCTCGAACTGTTCTCTTATACTTATTGAACAGGGTTCCTATTGGGACCATCCGCATAGACATTACTACAGCCTGGAGTTCGTTCGATAATCGTGACATCTCGGCAACAGAATTCTTTAATCTTTTAGTCACACTTTGAACGCCCAGTTCCGCTTCCTTTGCTATATGTTGGTATTGATTTTTAAGTGTAAGGACTTCACCGGCAAGGTTCATCAATTTGTCGAGTTTTTCGCTATTTACACGGATAGTACGGGTTGTTAAAGCTGTGGGTAGTGTTTTCTCTATGGCTTTGCGCCTTGCGGCCGATTGTTTCATCAAAGCGGTACTTATTTCTTCTGAAGTAATCCCTTTTTTCTGGAGTATCTTACCTATCTTCTCTGATGTTCCTTTTTGTTCAACGAGAGCCTGTTCAAGAATTTGATTTGAGATCTTCTCATCTTCTTTGAGTAATTCGCCAATTCTCTTTGTTTCATCTTCTGGAGAAATGGTAGCCGTTATACGAGTGTAGCGAGATACGACATCCGCAAACCATGTAGAAAAATTCTTCAATCTATCTTTATAAACTTTAGAATTTTTTTCTTCCGCTGCTTTTAAGATCTTCTGTACGGTATCTACCTTTTTGAGTTCCACGGCGTTTAATGCGGAAATCGTCATAGTTGCCATTCTTTCGAGTTGTTTTATATCTCCTTCTTTGATATTGAAATGCTCGGCGAAATCTAAAAATTGCTCTGTTATATTCAAAAACGCCTGAAAACTTGGAGGGATTTCTGTTTCTTCTCTTTTGCCTTCTACTCTTTTTTGCACCTTTTGCTCAGATGCCAGTTCATCCAGGCTTTTTTCGAGCTTTTCTATATAATTCTCGATTTCAACGGGAGTTTCATTCTGGAGTATGGAGTTGTTCAATGCTTTCAGCATATCTATACCAGGGTAAATAAGATCTACGAGAGTTGTTGGAAAATCTGTACCTGATTCTCGGACAGATTGAAATACATCTTCGAGACTATGAGATATCTTCTCTACTCGTTTTAAACTCAGTAAGATATTCGGTTCTGGATTCAGAGAGATAAGGAGTCTTGCACCTCCTTTTATAGTATGAAAGGCTCTCATGATGTCTGCTATCAATTCTTTATTTTCGGGATGATTTTCCAGATTCAACATCAATTCATCCAGCTCGCTGATATTCTCAGAAAATTCCTCTGTGAAATCATTAAGAGACTCGGTTAGGAATGTATCCGAAAGGATTCCTTCAGAAATATCCTTTTCGGGAATAATCTCTTCTCGCTCAGGTTTCGATTCCACTTCCAGATTGCTTATGTCCTGTACCCTTTTCTCTATTTCATCTTCACCCAAGCCAATAACATCTATTTCTATTTCTCCCCCATTATAATTGGATATAGCACTTTCTATGTTAGCCATTATTTCTTTGATCAAATCTGTTCCATCTAACAATAAATCTATGATGGAATTCGTGATAGTTGCTTTATCTTCTTTGATCATCTTAACAAGGGATTCCAATGAATGGCAAGTTTTTGTGACGGAGGGCAGATCAACAAAGCCAGTAATTCCCTTTAAGGAATGAAAGGTTCTGAAAACTTCATCTATGATTTCTTCTGAGGGATTTTTTTCTAAAGAAAGGATATTGTCTTCTATCCCTTCTAAATATTGGGGACTTTCTTCCAATATCTCTCGCAGGAGTTCTATATCCTCAGAGGTAAACCTTTTTTTCATCCTTTGTTTCCTCCCACAGCGATCCTCACATGTTCAACCAAAACCTGGGGTACAATAGGTTTTATAATATAGAAATTTGCTCCGATAGTAAAGCCTTTTTCTTTATCTTTTATCTCATCGAGTGTAGAAACTATTATTATGGGTAGATCAGTGAAAACAGGATCTTCTCGAATCCTCTTTATCATAGTAAAACCATCTACATTGGGCATATTCAGATCAGTGATAATACAGTCTATATTCCCTTCTCTGTACAATATTTCTAATGCCTCTGCTCCATCCGAGGCGTCTATTACGTCGAATCCCGCAGATCTTAAGACATAGGTATGGAAGTTACGTGTCATCTGTGAATCATCGACGATCAAAATTCTGGTCATAACTTCACCTTCTCACATAGGTTTTTGGTAAACCAAGGTATTTCCTGCCCTTTTTATTCTGAATGCGCGCGTTATCCTGGTCATAGATTCCGAGTAACCGAGAAAGATATATGCCCCAGGTTTCATCATCATATAAAGATTTTCTACTACCTGTCTTCTCGATTCATCTGAGAAATAAATAAGCACATTTCTGCAGAAGACAAAATCGAATTGTTTGCCAACTCTCAGTAGATTTGTAGAATCGAAAAGATTGATCTTATGAAACCTCACGAGTCTACGTACGTGTTCTTTAACAGAATATCCAGAGGGGAGGATATCGAAGTGCTTATCTAAATATTTCCCGGGAACATCTTTTACAGAACGTTCGTCATAAATACCCCTTTCCGCCTTTTTCAAAGCCGATTCATCTATATCTATTCCCACGATCTTCGCATCGATATCCCTAAGATCATCTACCATTTCGTGCAATATTATCGATAAGGTATATGGTTCTTCTCCAGATGAGCAACCCGCGGAAAGTATGCGTAATTCTTTCTGCTTTTTCTCCATGTTTCGCTGTAGAACT
>QNAT01000022.1 GCA_003641555.1 Thermotoga sp. | reverse complement strand
TCCGGTATCTACTTCCCGATAGAATTCATGCCGAAGGGGCTCCAGATGCTATCAAAGGTCTTACCCTTGACATATGCAGCAGGAGGATTGAGGTATATCATAGGTAGCGTTGGCATGTCGAGTCAACCCATAGGGCTGGGTGTCCTGGTCATGTTGATATACGGTATGGTAGGAATAGGAACAGGATTACGCTACTTTAAGTGGACATAAACCACTCTTATGATATAATTATATATATAATTAGAGCATCATAGGCAGAGGAGGTCGAATATGACTGAGGAGAAAAAGGTGATAGACGAAGAAGAGGCAAGGAATCTTATGAAGAACATGAGTAATAAAGGGTTGTTAATACTCTTTATCAATACATTTCATTCGCGAGCATGGAGCAACCTCGGCTTGATACCCAACGAGGCAGGCGAAATTAAAAAAGACCTTGCCGAAGCACGTATAGCCATTGATGCCTGTCAGAAGATCATGGAAGTTCTGCAAGATCTCGTGGATGAAAAGGAAAAAGATGTACTCAATAATCTCGTTTCTACCCTCCAGCTCAACTACGTAAATCAGATGTCTAAGGATAATGTTAATTCCCAAAAAACAAAGAACACAGAGGAAAACTGATAGCGAAATTCACTTTTCGTATACCCGTTCTCCGAAGATCTTCGTTCCTATTCTCACAAGATTCGTTCCTTCTTCGATCGCTACCTTATAGGAATTTGACATGCCCATGGAGAGGTATCGCATCTCGACGTTGGGAATATTCAAAATGCTTATTCTGTCGAAGATTTTTTTTGTTAGCTTGAAGTACGGTCTCGAATCCTCGGGATTCCCAAATCGCGGCCCCATAGTCATCAAACCCATTATCCTTATGTGTTCGAGCGAGGAGATTTGCTTTACCAGCTGTTCCACTTCTTCTGGAATAACACCGGATTTTTGAGGTTCTTTCCCGCTGTTCACCTCGACGAGTACATCCATGGTCTTACTCAATCGAGCACATCTCTTATCAATTTCCACAGCTATCTTAAAAGAATCTATGGTTTCTATCATATCAAAGAGATTTACTGCTTTTTTAACTTTGTTTTTTTGAAGGTGTCCGATGAAATGCCATGATGCCTTTTCTCTCACAAGAGGATATACACTTTCAGCTTCCTGGATGTAATTTTCACCTATGATTTTAACTCCTGCTCTTATCGCTCTTTCTATTTCTTCAGCATTTCTCGTCTTCGCTGCTGCAACGAGCTTCACGTTTGATGGGAGTTCAGACAGTATACGTTTAACATTTTTTTCGATCGTTGAATTATCCATCATCTCTTCACCTCCATTCAATCTTCAAGGATGTCAACTGCTGTGGCAGGGAAACGGGATCTATTGAATAGACGTAATCCACCTTATAGCCAGACATCTCGATACCTGCACCCAGAGTGATACGTTGGTATATTGTATCGTAATTTACGGCATTCAATCCATTAGAAAAATCAGCATTCACACCGTATCCTGCTCTTAAGGATACTGTCCACAACTTCAACTCTCCTCCAGCCATTATTTCCACATCTAATACCCTATTCAATGCCTTCCTTATCCCCGTGTACAGCGAAAAACCCATATCATCTTTCCAATTATATCCGAGTTTTAGGGATAAATTCACCTTTGGTATGTTGTCTTTTACCATGTTCACCTGCCAGGTATTCGTAGCTACATTTACAACGAACAGGTCTTCTGTAAATCCCCCTATTTCAACGATATCGTTGGGAAATTTCAATGCTACTCCGATATCCCCTCTTATCTGCCGCCTTTGTTGGGGCTCACCGAAGATGGTATTCGTATCGCTTACATATCCGATCTGGCCTCCTAAAGAGAAGAAAGAGATGAATCCCGAAAGAGAGTAGAGTACCATCCATCTGCTGTCTGTGTTATCACCATCGGCAAGCATCAGATTGGCAAGGGCAAGAGAACCTGCAAATCCATAAGAATACGGCTGAGAGATTGCTGCAACGAATTCATTCGTGCCGTATAAACCGAAGGGTGAACCGTAAGAGAACATCATCTGCCAATTCGGTATATAACTCAGCATGGCAGGATTGTAAAAGGCAGTCTCGACATCTTCATCCAGTGCCGCAGATGAGTAGCCTGTCGATATTACGCTCGGCGTTATTATACGAAAGTCAAATGCGGAGGCATCCACATTTATGTATAAGAGTAACAAGAATACACATGAAAGGAAGAATACTTTTTTCATCTCTTCACTCCCACCATTTTCATCACAGGTTTTTTGCCCTCTCTAAATATCACTAACATGTATATGCCAGAACTAACGGGCTCACCCATGAAATCCAATCCATCCCATCTCAACACACTTATATTCTCGCTCTCGGCCAACTCTTTTACCTTTCTTCCGTTGAGGTCAAATATAGTTGCCCTCTGGATCTCTGTTGCTGGAGATACGATGAAGACAGCGCTTTTGCTAACCCCTACAACGATGTTCGAGAATAATCTGATGTTTATATCTTCCTTTTCTCTATCTCCCAATTCCACTTTTATCATCGATTGAAGCAAAGGGGCATAATGTTCTTCTGTGTCAATAGTCTTACATATCACGGTTATATAATACTCGCCTGACTCATACATCTTATCCTTTATATCCCA
The DNA here is from genome assembly GCA_003641555.1 of Thermotoga sp. Taxonomy (GTDB): domain Bacteria; phylum Thermotogota; class Thermotogae; order B3-G13; family B3-G13; genus B3-G13. The sequence continues at coordinate 6,682 of QNAT01000022.1, read as the reverse complement.
ATGGATCTCTACATAATTAGAATCCGAGTATTTCGTTAGATCATCGATTACGTTTCCGTTGTGATTCCAAAGTTTTACCTTGATGTTTAGGGGATAGATATCTGTTTTGAACCCTATTGTAACGTCTCCTTCTCCTTGCCAGATTCTGGGTGAAATGCTGAAATCGTATATATGAGGTGAATAATCGGCTATTATTTTCTGGACAGGAGAAGTAATGGTAGAAGTAGAATAACCCTCGATATCCACGATATCCCCCTGGGAGACATGAAGTTTTCCCTGGACATCATCGGTAAGCCTGGACCAGAGTTGAAAGGTGAAAGAAGAAGAATCGATTTTATCTCTATATAATTTATCTATAGAAGAGGAGGAGGTATTACATATCGAGATAGAAGCCATGTTCGAAATGAACTGGAATAGGACAGACCCTTCTCCAAAATCGATCGCTCGATATTTTTTATCTAATATTTCTTTATAACAATTTGCAGAATTGTTTTTGTCTATCAAGATCTTCTTCAGGATATCCTTATACCCAACATTTAAGACATATTCATCAGCAAGGGAGGCAGGTAAAGTATATCTCCCGGTAAAAACACCATCATTGGCAAGCAGATCTCCATCGGTACCATCATCTTCGAGACCGATTTTATTTCCCAGGATGGATACATAAGGTGCTGCACTTAAATCAGTATCTCTCAAAGTAAAATATATCTTTTCTCCTGGCACAAAATATCTTCTTGGATTAGAAAAATCGGGAATACTACCAGCAGCCTCACCATATATAGAGAAGATAACTGCGCTGAACGATAAAATAAATGGGGTATTCATTAGCAATAGTAACAGTGAAAGGCATTTATTTCTTATGTTGAATATCTCCATTTCGTACCATTTGGTGTATCCATAATGGCAATACCGATAAAATTCAAGCCATTTCTTATCTCATCAGCGATCTTCCAATTTTCTTCGTCTCTTGCCTTTTGTCTTATATCTAACAGCAGCTCTATTAGTTTTACAGCAAGCCTATTGTCCACCTGTTTACTTCCTTGAAAGATATCGAACAACTTTCCCCATTTCTTTATCAAGTGATAGTATGCCAAAAGCCTCATCTTTTCAGCATTCCCAATGCTTGAACTAAGGAGGGAATTTGTATTCTTGACCATATCGAATATCACTCCAAACGCTGCTGGTGTATTGAAGTCATCATCGAGATACTTCTCTATCTCAGCATTGAATTGTTCATTTTCCTCTTCATCATACCTTCCTTCTTTCACTTCCTGAGGAAGTTGTTCTTCCACCATCGATATAGCATTGTAAATCCTCCGAACCGCACTTTTAGATTCTTCTAAGCGTGCTACAGAAAATCCTATCGGAGACCTGTAGTGTTTGGATAAGAGATAGAATCTTATGGTAGGTCTATCGTACAGGGTTAACAACTGCTCGATATACTTCACATTCCCTATAGATTTGGACATTTTATCTCCTCCAAACTCCACCATACCACTATGCATCCAGTATTTTGCCATCGTTTTTCCTGTGCGGGATTCCGACTGTGCTCGTTCGTTTTCATGATGAGGGAAGATCAGATCAGTTCCACCACAGTGGATATCGAATGTATCACCGAGAAGAACGTTTGCCATAGTAGAGCATTCTATATGCCATCCAGGCCTACCCTCACCCCAGGGACTGTTCCATTTGGGTTCACCAGGTTTAGCAGACTTCCAGAGTGCAAAATCGAGTGGATCTTCCTTTTTCTCATTTACTTCGATCCTCGCTCCAACCAGCATATCATCTACACTTCGATTGGACAGCTGCCCATATTTCAAATAGGATTTGACACGGAAGTACACATCACCATCCACCTGATAGGCATGCCCATTGGATATGAGATCTGTTATAAATTCAACAATATCATTTATGTATTCTGTGGTTTTAGGAGCGTAAGTAGGCTCCTTTATGCCAAGAGCATTTGCATCTTCAAAATAAGAGTCCGTATATTCCTCTGTTATTTCCTCAAAAGAACGATTTTCCTCTTTCATTCTATTTATTATCTTATCTTCTACATCCGTTATATTCTGAACATAGACGACTTCATATCCTCTGTACTCCAGATATCTACGAAATGCATCGAATACCATTGCCGTTCTCGCATTGCCTATGTGTATCCTATCATAAACAGTTGGTCCGCAGACGTACATACGGACCTTCTTTTCTTCTATCGGTTCAAATAACTCCTTTTTGTTCGTTAATGTGTTGTAAATGAGCATTTTCATCCCCTCGATATTACCTTTTCGTTTATTATTTTACATCATTGAAAGAGTTTAAGCAACAATTCTGGGATCAACTGGTCGTAGGGGGTCGTATCTTAACATTTGACATTTTCTAAATTGAGTGATTCTTCTGTCAAATATTCCTACAAATACTTCATATGAGAAAGTAAAAAACAATTAAGAAGTAAATGGGTAGATGGGTGGATGGGCATTCAATCTAACATTGGTTAAGGTCTAACATCTATTAAGTCTTTGTGGCAATTTAATGTTTTCATTTGACTTGTATCAAGACAAATGAAATGAACATGAAGGGATATTTGAAAACAGAACGTTAAGATACAATCGTTTCAAAAAAGTCGTAGGGACAGGTTTTTAAACCTGTCCGATGGAACGAAGTTCCATAATATCATTCGCCTTTGGCGAAATGGACGGTGACGTTAAAGTTATGTCCCTACGGTTATGGGTATGTATGGTGTAAGATGAAATTGTCCTGTTGGGGTTTTGACTTTAAGCTGGCATTACGAAATTTGCGTTAAGGAATTCGAGGAAAAATGCGTTAAGAAAATGATACTGTCTGAGCGAAGCGAGTTTATCATTTTTAGCATTTTTGCGAAGAATTCTAGCAAATTTCGTACTAGCCTTGATCTTTTCTTTGGTTCGTTTCTTTTGTATCAAGACAAAAGAAATGAACATGAATTGGTGGGCTCAAAAATGAATTGGCATTTCGCAGATGACTACTTATTTTTAAAGATATCTCTTTGGTTTTAATACTTTATCTATCTTATGGAACATATCAGGATGCTCTTTATAGGCTTCCAGAGTTACCACCGTGAATAGTACATCCAGAACCAGCATTTCTGGAATGCGTGAACTCGTGAACTCTTCCATATAAGGAGCAGGACGGGTAGAGCTGTAGAGTACGATATCAGATGCATGAACTATTGGTGAATTCATCCCGCTCGTTATAGAAGCGGTAAAGGCACCAGCGTCTTTTGCAACTTGAAGTGATTTTACAGTATCTCTTATTGTTCCACTATGTGAAATTGCAATTGCCATATCGTCTTCGTCGAGCATAGAACCTACTATAACTTGCATATAAGGATCGATATAGGCATTGGTATAAATACCAGTTCGTGCAAAACGCGCCGCGGCTTCTTCAGCGATCTTCCCGGAGTTTCCCACACCGAAAAAAACCACGCGCTTTGAATGTAACATCCTATCGGCTACACGTTTAACATCTTCAGATTTAAGAACCTCAGCAGTATCCCTTATAGCCTGTATATCATCGTTTACCACCTTGCTCAACACATCTTCTACCTTACTATCTATACTTAATGCTTTCGATACGATGGGTCTCGGAATGGCAAGTTCCCTCGCAAGATTTATCTTAAATTCCTGGTATCCATTGAACTCTAATTTTCTAACAACTCGATACACAGTTGTTTCACTGACATCTGCAAAATGAGCGAGCTCGGTTATGGAATAATGGATGACATCATCGGGACGCTCTAACAAATAATCAGCAACACGCTTTTCCGTGTTACTTAAAGATCTGTATAAGCCCCTCAACTTGGTTAGAATCAATCTTTACCACCTGCTTACCAGGGTTTCTTTCTTTTTTAGGAAATACTTTATTTGTTCATTTATCATGTGTTCTGCTCTTTCATTACTGATTTTCCGAGTGTTTCTCACAAAATACTCGATCCTTCCAAAATAGAACGGTAACATCAGTTTTGCTATCTTCTCGTATTCTCTCGTTTCATGGGCTGCCAGGATAAATGCATATGTAAGGTCTACCCACAGTTCATCATCGATCTTAATATCTTCTTTGTATTTTATTATATACTCAATGATATTCTTTGGCAGGTAATATTCTATTTCCTGGAGATTCTCCTGTAGACCTTTTTCAAACTTACGCCTTAGATTATATACATCAACAACTATGGATTCAGGTTTAACATCGGGTATTTGACCGTAGATCTCGCATTCTTCAATCTTCGAACGCTGTTTCCAAATTTCCTCATAATCCTCCATCAATTTAAACAACGTTGATACGACCTCTCCAAACATCGCAGAAAGCTGCTTACCAGGATCTTTAACATCGTGGATCTTCGCACCAAGAGCGGCTTGTATGACCCTTGACGTTTCATTTATGGCTATCGTCGTCATCCATATATCTACACCAAAACGATAAGCATTTGGAGGCCATTTCTTTTGAAGCAAAATTTTCCTTAAACGAGAGCTGATCGCAAAATCTCCACCTATAGGTTGCCTGATCTTCAGACCATAGAGTACCGTTGTCAAAGGATAACATATCTGATTTGTTATTGTACCATCGTACTTATCACGAGTATAAAATGGAGTAACATACTCGGTTTCTGAAAATACAGGTTTCACAAATCTCTCAAGCCACCAGGGTTTGATACTGCGCAGATCAGAATCCACTAAGACAATTGCCTTTGCAGATACCTCTTCGGATAATTCTAATATGGAATGTATTGCACTCCCCTTACCAGGTATTCCCTCATAAATGAATGCTACTTTCTCAAAATCTGTCTTCGATTGTAGAAATGCATCAGTAGTCAGATCCTCTGAATCTCCATCAGCATTTACAAGGATGCAGCTCGAATCGGGAAAATATTTATGTATCCCTGCCGATGCCATCTCTGCTACAAAAGCTATAGTAGATCGATTGTTGAAGCTGGGAATACCGATCACTATATCGAATTTTCCTGTTACACTATCAAGAATTGTTTTCGGTAAATTGTTCAAATCATTCACTCCTTTAATGAGTTGAGAAGATCTCCCTCAAATAGTCTTCTAAAGCTTGCAGAGAATAATATCTTCTCCCAAGATCGAAGTTATGTTCTACCATCTTCGCTCGTAAATGTGCATTAGTAAGGTAATCGACTGCTCTACAGGCGGATTCCACTAAAGATTCATGTTTTATCTTTACCAATCCTCTACCGTCTCTTCCCATAATCTTGTCTCCCAGGGAAATCACATCAAATCCTCTTTCCTTGATATCCGATTTATACACATCATACTCGAAAAGTACGATCGGGAGTCTTGCTCTTATGGCTTCTAAAAACTGATTACCCCACCCTTCATGAAGAGATGGATAGGTTACAAGATCAGCAAAGATGTATGTATCCCAGAGCGAATATATTTTTTTACCATTTCTCAATCCTCTGCTCGCTCCAATGATATCACTTATATATCGTGCTTCGATTCCTTCTTCCTTTACCTTCTTCTTCAATAAATTGAGATAAGATTCGGTTTTATCCTCTGAATATCCTGCCATAACCAGAACGATTTTGCTATCGTCATCGAATTCTTTTCCATTGTAAAGACCTTTCTTCTTGATTTTCTCGGTATATTTCGGCCTGCTGACTTCTTTAACGAAGTCAATTGCCAATTCGATGCCTTTTCGCTTTACAACACGGGTAGCCTGCAATACAATGATATCTTTTTCCTTGATTCCTATTGCCTTTCTAAAATCTTCATTATATTCATCTTGAGTCCATGATGCTCCATCGAATTCGAAGACGTTGGGTACGATAATCGATTCTATCCCTTTTCTTGTGAAAAGTTCCTTTTGTGCCAAACTGTTTATTACAACGTGCTTTATGAGCGGGTTTTTTGGAGGGAGAAAATGCTCTATTATCCCTTCGGCTGCCCCACAGGTTGGTGCATTATTATTTACCCTCTCCCAGTAGAAATCATGATGATGTCCGATCGCCGGAATCCCCAAATCTTTAACTACCTCAGTCAATGCCACGGCAGCCGGCAGATTTGCCCCAATGGACCAGATATTATCGACAATTATGAGATCGATAGATCTCTTCTTGATAAATGACTTCAATGCGTTTTCTATCTTTTTAGCCAACTCGTATATCTCTTCCTTGAATTCAATCTCATTAGCGTAATCGATGAATTTAAAGAATGCATTCTTACTAATTCTCTCGATGTCTTCACGATGATGATATAATTCTTCAATCAGAAAGCCTTCTTCACTTCCTGAGCTACCGGCACAAAGGTATACCTCATATCCCATTTTTTCCAAAACCTTTTTCCACTTATCTATCTCCAGAGAAACTCCATCGGTCCCTCCAACTTTATAGTGACAAATTCCGATGCTTCTCATCATAAAACCTCCGCAGTATTATTCCTTTACACCTCCGATGGTTAACCCGGATGTAAGATATCTTTCAAATATCATGAACATCACAACCACTGGAACTGCAGTGAGTATAGAAGCTGCCATCATCCTTCCCCATACCGAATGTTCTGTGTAAAACAGTTCGTTAAGTCCAAATGGGAGTGTATACAATTTTGGAAGACCCCGTAAGAATATGGATGCAAACATATATTCATTCCATCCTATCATAAATGCATAGATGTAGACTGTAACCAGG
>QNAT01000021.1 GCA_003641555.1 Thermotoga sp. | reverse complement strand
GGGCAATACCTGATTAGAGGTAAGGGTGCCATGATGATCATGGGAGATTGGACAAATGGCTGGTTTATGTCAGTAAAGTTCAAAGATTACGGTTGGGCACCTAGCCCGGATACTGAGGGTATTTTCGATGTACTTTCCGACAGTTTCGCCTTACCCAAGGGATGTAAGCATCAAGCAAATGTTATGGCATGGCTTAAAATTCTGGGTTCCAAAGAAGGACAACATGATTTTAACAAGGCCAAAGGTTCTATTCCTGCAAGAATGGATGTCGATATCAGTGATTACAATGAATATCTAAAATCAGCTGCCAGAGATTGGAAAAAGGATGCTATTGTTCCCAGTGTAATTCATGGGGCAGCAGCCAGTGAAGGTTGGGCTACGGAATACAAGGATGCTATAAATCTATTCATATCAAGGCCTAACGTTTCTTATACACAAAAGGTGCTGGAGCGAGCAGCAGCAGAATATCTTGGAAGTTAAGTTAAAAGAGAAAAGTTTTACAGGGACGCGTAGAGCGCCCCTGTAATCATATAAAGGGAGTATATATGCGAAGATTAAAAGAAGACCGATTGGCATCTATTTTGTTTATAACCCCATCAGTAATTCTTCTTGCTATTTTCGTTTATGTTTTTATCGGTTGGACAGGTTTCATATCATTGACCAAATGGAATAATGTTCTTCCTGATTATACTTTCGTTGGACTTCACAATTATAAAAACTTATTTGCCAATATGCGCTTTCAGATAGACATTCACAATACCGTTATCTTCACAATAGTATTTGTAAGTTCATGTCTGGCAATAGGCTTACTGTTAGCCCTTTTAATCGATCAAAAAATCAAGGGTGAATCTTTTTTCCGCAATATATTTTTGTTACCTCTGGCTATTTCATTCATCGTTACAGGAGTAGTCTGGCATTGGCTTTTTAACCCGGGCAGTATCCAGTTAGGTAGCATTGGAGTCAACCAACTTTTTGATAAAATAGGATTGGGTTTTCTCAAATGTGGTTGGTATACCGATCCCAGGATAGGAATCATAGCTGTAGCCATTGCAGCTGTTTGGCAATTCTCCGGTTATACGATGGCTTTATATCTTGCTGGTATGCGAGGTATACCAGCAGAATTACGAGAAGCGGCAGCAATAGATGGAGCCAACCGATTCCAAACATTTCGTTACATTATACTTCCTTTTCTCAAACCTATTACCTTTGGAGCCATCATCATTTTAGGACATATTTCACTTAAGATATTCGATCTCGTTGTTGCTATGACAGGATCTGGTCCGGGTTTTTCCACAGATGTCCCTGCTTATTTCATGTATGATACAACTTTTAGGGGAAATCATTTCTCTCAAGGTGCAAGTATAGCAATCATATTGCTATTAATGGTATCTTCATTGATTATCCCTTACCTTGTATATACTACACGTAAAGAGGGACAAGCATGAAAATACGTATTTCTCGCATTGTGCTTTATGCCGTCTTGATCTTGCTCGCCATTTTTTACCTCATACCGATATATATCATGGTTGTCACTGCAATGAAGAGCTTTTCCGAGGTTAGTTTAAAAACCATGTGGAATTTGCCCTCCAAATTGAGTTTCGAGAGTTTTCGCACAGCCTGGTTAGGAAGTACAAAAGGAGGATTTCGAGGGCTTTCAGGAAGTTTCTTAAATAGTGTACTACTTGTTGTGCCTGCAGCTACAATTTCGGCAATGCTTGGCTCCATGAATGGTTATGTTCTAACCAAGTGGAAATTTCGTGGTTCGAATATACTCTTTCCAATAATTTTATTCGGGATGTTCATTCCTTATCAGAGTATTCTCATTCCTCTGGTACGTGCTCTGCAGGAGTTCCATATTTATGGTTCGATTCCAGGTTTGATCCTCGTACACATAGTATACGGTATACCTATAACTACATTGATCTTTCGCAATTACTATATAACAGTTCCTACAGAACTTGTAGAAGCGTCTAAGATCGATGGAGCCAGTTTTTTAGGTATATATAGATGGGTGATCTTTCCTTTGTCTACACCAGGATTTGCAGTGGCGATGATCTGGCAGTTCACTTCTATTTGGAATGACTTCCTATTTGGATTGATCGTTACACCCAACCCAAAATCTCAACCGATCACAGTGGCACTGAATAACCTGGCGGGGAGTTATATAGTCCAATGGAATGTTCAAATAGCAGGGGCTCTTCTCACTGCTCTGCCCCCATTGCTAATCTACATATTTCTTGGAAGATTCTTCTTACGGGGTTTATTGGCAGGTTCTTTGAAAGGGTGATTGTACAATGAAAGATCTCAAGCACATTGCTTTAAATGCTTTTAAAGAAAGTTCGAAGGTTAAAAAACACTTCATTGAACATTATGTGGATGATATAGTGAATGCATCACATGAAATCGTAAAGAGATTGAAAAAAGGTGGTCACATTTTCTTTATGGGAAATGGCGGGAGTGCAGCAGATGCTCAACATTTAGTGGCAGAACTCGTAGGACGTTTTTACCAGGATAGAGCACCTATTCCAGCTTTTTCCTTATCTACTAATTCTTCGATACTCACTGAGATCCCAAATGATTTCGATTTTTCTATGCTCTTTGCCAGACAGATAGAAGCAGATGTCAACAATAACGATGTAGTCATAGGTATAAGCACGAGTGGGAGGTCGAGGAATATCATCAACGGCATTAACTCGGCTAAAGAAAAAGGTGCCCTAACTATTGGCTTCACTGGTGGTGATGGCGGAGAAATGGACAACCTATGTGATATTCTCTTCGTGGTACCTTCTGAAGATACCCCACGTATACAAGAAACACATATAACATTGGGGCATACTTTGTGTCAACTTATAGAATCTGAAATGTTTGAAGATGAAGATATATGATGGAATACAGAGGACGATACAAGATGTTTGACGTTTCTAAGATAAAGACTTATCCATTAGAAACACGTCCAAGTGAGGTAACTATATCGGATCTAATAGATCCAGAACGTATCTTAAATGAACCATTAAAATATTATTCTTCTGACCTTGAGAAAATCGCCAGAGCAATATTAGATGCACATAAGGATAACAAACCCGTTGTCATCATGTCTGGAGCTCACGTTGTCAAAAATGGATTATCTCCTATTTACAATGAATTCATAAAGCAGGGAATAGTGGATCATATAGGGGTTAACGGGGCATTCACCATTCATGATTTTGAGCTCACCTTTGCAGGCAAAACGTCTGAAAGCATACCAGATGCTCTTTCAAAGGGGCTCTTTGGTTTTGCAGAAGAAACGGATAGATATCTTAACGATATGTTGAATTATGCAAACAAGTTAAAGATAGGATATGGAGAGGCATTGGGAAGATTGATCTCAGGTGAACCATTCCCGGAGCATATTAACTTCAAGTATCCAGACATATCTGTTCCTTACAATGCCTATAAACATGGAATCCCCTTTACAGTTCATGTGGGTGTAGGTACAGATATCTTTCACATGCACCCGAATTTCGATGGTGAAAGTGTGGGAGGATGTTCTGGGAGAGACTTTCTCATATTTGCTCAGAAGATATCGGAGATGACGGAAGGTGGAGTATGTCTTCTCATAGGTTCTGCTGTTATAGGGGTAGAAGTATATCTAAAAGCCTTTTCCATGGCAGCCAATATTGGGAAAATACCAAATGATGTGGTAATGGCTGATTTGGATCTAAGAAAAGCCAACATCAACGATGCAGCTGAGGATAGGAAAGACAAGCCAACTTATTATTTCAGGGATATAAAGTCTATAGTTGTCAGAATTCCTAAGGCATTCAATGGGAGAGGCTATTACATACAGGGTGATCAAAGAGATACACTTCCAGCACTTTACAAACTCGTGATGGAAAATATAAAAATGAGTTAGGATAAGGATATATCTATGAACTTGAAAGAATTGATATCACATTTTGATGAGATGAAGGTTTTAGTAATAGGTGATGTGTTTCTTGATAAGTATTACTATTACGACCCATCATTGGGCGAGCCCAGTTTAGAAACCAATTTGATCCCAACTATCGTTACAAAAAAAATCTTCACACCAGGCGCTGCCGGGAATATCGCTAAAAACCTTGCTTTATTAGGAGCTCAAGTCTTTCTGATCGGAATTATAGGAAAAGATGGTGACGGACATGAATTACTCAAAGCCCTTCGTAGATTTAAGGTAAACACAGAATATATCGTTCGTTCTTACGATAGAAAAACTCAATTCTACACGAAGTTTATAAACATAAATGAGAATATAGAAGACAAACCAAGGGTAGATTTCATAAATAAATGCCCCATTTCTGTTGAAGAAGAACAGATGATGATAAAGAACGTTGAGGAAGTCGTAAAGCAGGTGGATGCTGTTATCGTAATGGATCAAACCGATATAGAGGAACTGGGTACCATAACGGATAATTTGAGAAGGAAATTAAAAGATTTAAGAGTAAACCTGCCGAATAAGATCTTCTTTGCAGATTCAAGAAAGAGGATATGGCAATTCCCGGGTTTCTTTATAAAGCCCAATGCAAAAGAAATAAGAATATTGGTAGAAAATATCATTGGAAAAAGCAAGAAACTTCCGAATGTAGTTTTCGCCCAAAAATATGCACCAAAAATATCTAGAAAGATGGGTTCACCAATGTGTATCACACTTGGGGAAGAAGGCTCACTCATAGTAGATGATAAAAATAGTGTAAGAATATGGACGCCAAAGGTAAAGATAAGGGATGTGTGCGGTGCTGGTGATGCCTTTACATCGGCATATGTATTAGCACTCCTCGTAGATAACAAATATGAAAGAAAGCCTGATCTGATTTCCGCATCTATTCTTGGAAATCTTGCTGCTTCGATCTGTGTTTCGCAAGTGGGTACAGGGGAGGTAAGAAAAGATGATATTCTCAAGAAAATCATACCAATGCCAGTAAAAGAGGTTTATCATCCAGATATATATCTGATAAACCCATTTGCAGTATGGGAGAAGGTGAGATTCATTATCTTCGATTTCGATGGTACCCTTTCCTTATTAAGAGAAGGTTGGGAAAAGGTGATGGAACCTGTAATGATAGAAGCCATTACAGGAAGTAGGGATCTACCTATTGCTCACTTAAAGAAGATAAAAGAAAAAATTAAAAGGGTCATCGATCAAACTACGGGCGTGCAGACTATTATCCAGATGGAAGGACTCGTCGATATGGTAAGAGAAGAGGGATTAGTGCCAGATAAGGAAATAAAAAGTGCTTTGGAGTACAAGAAGATATACAACGATAGAATATTGAGGATAGTGTTGGACAGAATGCAAGAAGTTAAGAGCGGAAAGAAGGATAGAGAAGACTTTTTAATCAAAGGCTCTATGGATTTCTTAAAGGCTTTGAGAAATAAGAATATAACCTTGTTCCTGGCATCTGGGACCGATCGAATTGATGTATTAAGAGAAGCGAATTTCTTGGGCATAGATAATTTTTTTAATGGGGGCATATACGGGGCACTTGAAAGTTATGAAGAATATTCAAAAGAAAAGGTTATAAGGGAGATCATAGATTCCAATTCTCTAAAAGGCAATGAATTATTGGTAATTGGAGATGGTCCTGTAGAAATTGAAAAAGGAAAAGAGAATTCTGCTTTGACTGTGGGAGTAGCATCTGATGAAAAATTTGGTTGTGGATGGAACATGAAAAAGATCGAACGACTCAAACGATCCGGGGCAGATCTTCTAATACCCGATTTCACAATGTGGGAAGTTTTCATGGGTAAACTATTTAAGCCATAAAAACCGGATTTGGTTTTGAGACCATAAAACATAAATAGACTAACAATCTCAGGTGAGTGATATAATATAGTTGCTGTTGTGGAAGGAGGTGGTGTATATAAATTTTAGGTATTTGTATATCTTTCTCAAAGATTTCATTTAGACTAAATGGAGGTGTTAACAGTGAGAAAAGAAGGAAAATTCAGATTTTTGATCTTGATTGTGATTCTGGGAGTAGCTATTACAATAAGTAGTCTGGTATTTGCTGCTCAAAAAGAAGTTACGTTGATTATTTTTGCGAGAGGTTATACATTCAACCAGGACGCTCCCTGGAAATTGGCTGAGCAAGAACTTCAAAGAAGGCATCCAGATATAAAGTTCAATTTCGTAGAAGAAGGATTTGGTTGGTCTGAACTGAGATCTAAATTCCTCACAGCTGCTTCTGGAGGACATCCACCGGATGTAGCCCAGGTAGATATCATCTGGTTGGGAGAATATGTAAAAGGGGGATTACTCTTAGACCTTACGGATAAAGCCTTGAGATGGCCAGAATGGATGGATGTTGTTAAGACTTTCAGAGATGCTGCAAAATGGGACGGAAAAATCTATGGCTCATGGTTGAATACCGACGTTCGTGTTCTCGCATATAACAAAAAATTATTTAGAGAAGCAGGGCTCGATCCTAATAAGCCACCTAAAGATTGGAATGAATTTTTAGAATATGCAAAGAGAATAAGTAATCCGCCCAAATACTATGGTTTGGGTTTTCCAGCCATGAAGGAAGAAGCCACAGCTCATAGATTCTTTGCTCTCCTATACTCTGCAGGTGGAAAAATATTAAACGATTCCATGACTAAAGCGGAGTTTAACAGCGAAGCAGGGGTTAAAGCTTTGCAATTGTTAGTAGATATGGTTAAGAGTGGTGCCACACCTAAAAGTATAGTAAGTGGTTCCTATAGTGACATAGATAAAGGACTTTATCGAGATAAATTTGCCATGACTTTTATGACAAAAACCATAGGTCTTGCAAGAGATATAATTCCTGATTTCACTATGGATAAATACATGAAAAACTTTGGCGTTGCTCCTATTCCTAAAGCTCCTGGAGGTAAATGGTCCACCATGTCAGGAGGATACCTTCTCTGTGTTCCTACCAAAGCCAAGCATCCAGATCTTGCGTGGGAATTGATATCTATAGCTACCAGTGCGGATGTCCAATTAAAGTATACAGTAGCAAGGGGTTATGTTCCCACTCACTACTCTTTAATGCATAGGACAGATGAGTATAAAAAATTGGATCCTTACTTTGATGTTATTCTCGGACAACTTCCTTATGCACATTTCCGACCATCTTTGCCTCAATATACTGAGATATCCGCTGCGATACAGGATGCTATTCAAAAAGCAGTTTTAGGAGTAGCGTCTCCGAAGAAAGCACTGGATGAGGCTGCTGAGAGAGTTAACAATTTACTAAAGGGTAGTTAAATCTTATTCTATTACGAAGGGCTGAGAGAAGTTTATCTCTCAGCCCTTCAATAACAAAAAAATAAATATTCGAAAATCGATGAAAGGATGCAAAACTGTCTTGAAAAGTAAAGCTAATTCGATAAGAAAACCTTTGAAAGAAAGTACATTAGGATATCTATTGATATTACCTGCATTTTTGATAATATTTTTCATGATGATCTATCCATTCTTTGAAACCTTTCGTATGAGCTTTTTTAGGGTAAGTCTGGCTGATATTAGACATGAAACTTTTGTGGGATTAAGAAATTTCTCTAAGATATTTTCTAATGATTGGCCTAATTTCTTTCATGATATCCTGCCGAACACATTTTACTTTGTTGGTGGAAGTATTATCTTACAACTCTTTCTTGGATTATTCCTTGCTATTCTGGTTAATCAAAAATGGTTAAAGGGAAGAGAGATATTCCGTGCTATTTTTATTTTACCCTGGGTTACCAGTGCAATAATCATATCTATTTCCTGGAATTTTATGTATGAACCCAGATTGGGAATCTTGAACTATTTACTTCGCACCATAGGTATTTCAAGCCCTCCCAACTGGTTAAATGACCCCAATTTAGCCATGTTATGTATAATAATAGCCAATGTTTGGCATGGTACCGCGTTCAGTTTTATAATGCAAACGGCTGGGCTGCAAAGCATACCGGAAAACATCTATGAAGCATCTGCCGTAGATGGTGCCGTTCCCTGGCAGAGATTTATTTACATAACTTTTCCTCTGATGAAGCCATTTATAATAATTAATCTTATTTTAATATCGATGTATACCATGAACGTTTTTGATATGATATATGCTATGACTAATGGGGGGCCATTATACAAAACTGAAGTAGTAAGCCTCTTTATGTATCATCAGGCCTTTGAATATGGACACATGGGATTGGGTTCTGCAATTGCAGTTTTGATCCTCTTGATAAATTTACTGCTAACATTGCTGTATATGAAGTTAAATCGTGAATGGGCAGAGGTATAAAATGAAAATTCACCTTAAATGGAAGATAACCACTTATATTCTTTTATTGATTTGGTCACTCTTCACCATATTACCTCTTTATTGGCTGTTAAGTGCTACTTTCAAGAGTCCTAATGAGGCTATGGGATATCCCCCGACTTTCTTTCCAAAGCACTTTACGTTGTCTAACTTTAACACCTTGCTTTTTAAATCAAAATTTGGATTTAAACCTTTTTTGAATAGCATAATAATTTCAGTAGGGGC
Source organism: Thermotoga sp. (assembly GCA_003641555.1). Taxonomy (GTDB): domain Bacteria; phylum Thermotogota; class Thermotogae; order B3-G13; family B3-G13; genus B3-G13. The sequence continues at coordinate 875 of QNAT01000021.1, read as the reverse complement.
AATGCTAATTAGTACAGTAAGTAGTATGTTAGCAGGTTTTGGATTTTCACGTTTTAGATTCCCTTTCAGAAAATACTTGTTAATTCTGATATTATTGCTTCAAATGATTCCGATCTTAGCCGTTATAATTCCATTGTATAAGATCTACTCTATATATGGTCTTTACGATACTTATTGGGGACTTATGCTGGTTTACGCTATGTGGACTATACCCCTAAATACCTGGCTGTTAAAAGGATATTTCGATACCGTTCCTAAAGAAATAGAAGAAGCCGCACTTATCGATGGTTGCTCGAGAATGAAATCTTTTTTCAAGGTTTCTTTTCCGATCGCTTCTCCTGGGATAGCAGCAGCAGCGATCTTTGCATTTACCCGAGCCTGGAACGAATTCATACTTGCCCTTACTTTAACATCACAGGTACGGCCTTACACTGTTGAATTATATAGATTCATAGGAGAATATGGACAAGTATCCTGGAATCTCCTGGCAACGGCATCTTTTATAGCAATAGTCCCAATTATAATAACTTTTTCCTTCCTTCAAAAATATTTCGTTATAGGGTTATCAAAGGGAAGTGTAAAAGGTTGATTTTGAGACTGTATAGTATAAAATAAAACCGCTATGTCAAGATCGAACAAAATATAACTCACTTTCAACGGATTCCCCGATCCTCTTTGAATTTCTTATCTTGCTCGGGGTCTGTCAAGTTTTTTGTGCAAAATCCACTCATCCTTGATGTTACACTCAACTTTGCCAGACGAAAACTTAAAACTTCAATAATCACCGTAATCCTGGTGATTTTTTCAAAAAGACGTAATTACTACATCTTCGTTATCCGTTTAGGCGTCTTTATCCCCAGTTTCTTGAACAGTGC
>QNAT01000020.1 GCA_003641555.1 Thermotoga sp. | reverse complement strand
GTCATGTCGCTACGGTTACGGGAATGTATGGTGTAAGATGAAATTGATCCACAAAAGACAAATTGTCCCGTTGGGGTTTTGACTTTTTCTTTGCTTCGTTTGACTTGTATCAAGACAAAAGAAATGAACGTAATAATGGGTTGACATTCGTAGGTATAAAATATATTTGATGGTCTGAGATGGCCGAGAGGATCTGTTCAAAGTTTTATTGAATTTTTGAAAAAGTGCAGACAAATTTCATGGGTTTATCCTCTTTTTGGTTTCTAACTGGGATTTAGGGTACACCTTTCTGGAGTATAATCATATTATGATCATGATATAATGAATCAAAAATACTCAATAGGAGGTAATAATGATGTTCGAAGATATAAAGAAAGCAGACCCGGAGATCTATGATGCGATCGTGAATGAGGTAAAAAGACAGCAGGAAGGATTAGAACTCATAGCATCTGAAAATTTTGTCGACAGGGCAGTTTTGGAAGCTCAGGGATGTGTTATGACTAACAAGTATGCCGAAGGTTATCCTGCAAAGCGATATTACGGAGGTTGTCAGTTTGTTGATGTTGCAGAAGAATTGGCTCGACAAAGGGCAAAAGAACTCTTTGGTGCAGAACATGCAAATGTCCAGCCTCATTCGGGTTCTCAGGCGAATATGGCAACTTATCTTGCTCTTGCAAAACCCGGAGATACCATAATGGGTATGTCTCTCGCCCACGGTGGACACCTCACACATGGCTCTCCTGTCAATTTTTCAGGGAAACTCTTCAACGTGATTCCATACGGTGTGAATCTTGAAACAGAGGTTATAGATTACGATGAAGTCGAAAGACTGGCGGTTCAGAACAAACCGAAGATCATAATTGCTGGGGGTAGTGCATATGCTCGGATAATAGATTTCAAGAGATTTCGTGAAATAGCAGATGAGGTAGGGGCATATTTAGTCGTCGATATGGCTCATTTCGCAGGTTTAGTTGCAGGGGGTGTTCATCCGAATCCAGTGGAATATGCACACGTTGTTACCACTACTACCCATAAAACTCTTAGAGGTCCCCGCGCAGGAATGATACTCTGTAAAAAGGAATTCGCAAAACCCATAGATAAGACAATTTTTCCGGGTATCCAGGGTGGCCCCTTAATGCATGTCATAGCAGCGAAGGCTGTTGCACTTAAAGAGGCTATGACGCCTGAATTCAAAGAATACGCCAGGCAAATAGTATTGAATGCAAAGGCAATGGCAAAGAGTTTAGCCGCACGGGGTTTGAGAATAGTTTCAGGGGGAACAGATACCCATCTTATGCTCGTGGATCTAACTGCAAAGAATATAAGTGGGAAAAAAGCACAAAGAGTATTAGAAGAAGCAGGAATAACAGTGAACAAGAACACCATACCAAATGAAAAACGTTCACCATTTGTGGCGAGTGGTATAAGAGTAGGCACTCCCGCACTAACGACACGTGGTATGAAAGAAAAAGAAATGGATTTCATTGCTGACCTCATAGTAAGAGTTATAAACTCTCCTGATGACGACGAGATAAAAATGGAGGTAAAGAAAGAAGTGAGACGCTTGTGTCGAGATTTTCCTCTATATCCCGATTTAATCCAATGATCGATCATGTCTCTACTGCGAAAAGATATGATAAACCATTTTTATGCTATTGGTCCAAAGCCTGTAATGCGTAAGAATTATGGATAACGCATCATGGATTATACGGCATTCTTTCACCAATGGCATATGAGTGTAGTATAATTATTTTATAGAAAGGATGAAATGCATGAAAAATCTTTTTATAATAGACCATCCACTCGTAAAGCATAAGCTGGCGATAATGCGGATGAAGGACACCGGGCCGAAGGAATTTAGAGAATTAACGATGGAGATAACAGAATTATTAGCTTATGAAGCAACGAGAGATCTCAAAGTGCATCCTGTAGAGGTAGAAACACCTCTTGCAAAGACAGTTGGTTACCAAATAGATGACAAGCATGTGACTATAGTCCCTATATTGAGAGCAGGGGTTGCGATGATGGAAGGCATGCTAAATCTTCTTCCGAATGCATCTGTTGGATATATAGGTGTCTACAGGGAACACGAAACCAAATTACCAATTGAATACTATTGTAAGTTAACCACAGATTTAGCAAAGAACGAGATAATATTGGTGGACCCCATGCTCGCCACAGGGGGTTCAGTGGTGAAAGCGGTTGAAATGATAAAGCAAAGAGGAGGTAAAAGGATGAGATTCGTCTCCATAATATCATGCCCGGAAGGAGTTAAGTTCGTTCATTCACACTTTCCCGATCTCAAGATATACACCGCATCGTTAGATGAAAGATTGGACAGCGATGCCTACATATTACCAGGGCTTGGTGATGCTGGAGACAGGCTTTACCGAACTAAATGAAGCGATTTCAATTTCGTTTGCAGAAGGTCTTAGACCTCAAACTTAGTTTAGAGAATAAGAAGAAGGATGAACTCGCTGTTCTTTATAACCTTCTGCATGAGAAAAAAGAGGAGATAAGGAGAAAGCAGATCGAAGTGAATTTAGCTTACAAAAGCATGAAAATGGAATTGAAAGGAAATGTAGACGTTGATAGGGCTTTGTTATGGGTTAGTTACATCGATCATTTGTGGAATGGAATACATATTCTTGAAGATGAACGAAGAGAATTAAATCTCAAGATAGATAAGTGTAGAAAAGAATTGTTGGAGATCATGAAAGAAAGAAAAACACTCGAGAGGCTAAAGGAGAAACAATACGGGGAATATGTAACAGAAGCAGATAGACAAGAAAGGCTTGCAGTAGATGAAATGGCAACTATCAGGTACGTTCATCAGAAGATGAATGGGAGAAAAGGGTGAATATAATTTGAGCATCGCAAAATCTATCATGGTAGAAATAGATCGCATGGACATAAAAAAACTATCCGAGTGCAAAGTCGCAATGATAGGTATAACGAAGAGATTCCCGGGTGTTCTTGCAAATGATAAAGTGAATTTATACGTCAAAGAAGGGGAGATACATGCCATTGTCGGTGAGAATGGGGCTGGTAAAACGACGTTGATGAAGCAACTCTACGGTCTGATAAAACTAGATTCTGGTACTATATTTATGAATGGTAAAAAGATTGTCATAAATACCCCGGGTGATGCCATACTCAATGGTATAGGAATGGTGCATCAACATTTTATGTTGGTCCCCCCTCTTACGGTTGCAGAAAATATAGTTCTGGGGATGGAACCCGTTAAAGGCATAGTATTCGATATAAACAAAGCGCGTGAAGATGTAAAGGAACTTTCAGAAAAGTACGCGCTTCATGTAGATCCAGATGTGAAGATAGAAGACATATCGGTTGGCATGCAGCAGAGAGTGGAGATCCTAAAAACCCTTTACAGGGGAGCAGATCTTCTGATCTTAGATGAACCTACAGCAGTTCTTACACCCCAGGAAACAGAAGAACTTTTTACAGTGATGAAGAGTCTCAAAAAACAAGGTAAGACAATAATATTCATAACCCATAAATTGAATGAGGTCATGGCAATAACGGATTACGTTACCGTGATGAGACTGGGAAAGGTAACAGGTAGAGTAAACACGAAAGACACGAATCCCAACGAATTGGCGCGAATGATGGTAGGAAGAAACGTTCTTCTCAGGGTGAACAAGAAACCTCCTCATTTCGGTAAGAAGATATTTGAGATAAAAGATCTGTGGGTAAAGGATAATAGAAATTTAGACGCCGTTAAAGGGCTATCTCTACAGATACGTAAAGGAGAAATATTAGGGATAGCAGGAGTAGCTGGAAATGGGCAGTCGGAGTTAGTGGAAGCGATAACAGGTCTTAGAAGAGCGGAAGCAGGAAAGATCGTATTCGATGGAATGAATATCACTAATTGGACACCTAAACAGGTAAGAAAAGCAGGCATAGCCCATGTGACAGAGGATAGATTAAAGTATGGTTTGATAGTAAAATATCCAATATCTTATAATTTTATACTGGCTCATTACGATGAGGTTCCATATTCAAACGGAGGATTTTTGAATTTCAATACTATAAATACGAAAGCAGATAAACTCATAAAGGAATTCGATGTGAGAACACCGAGTAGAGATGTCCTTGTCGGGGCTTTGTCTGGGGGAAATCAGCAGAAAGTCATAGTCGCAAGAGAATTTTATTTTACACCTAAATTTGCTGTTGTAGCTCAACCCACACGCGGCCTGGATATAGGTGCTATAGAATTTATACACAACAAGATATTGGAGATGCGTGATAAGGGGATAGGAATGCTGCTTGTGTCCATGGAGCTGGAGGAGATATTTTCCCTCAGTGATAGAATAGCAGTAATGTACGAGGGAGAAATAATGGGTATAGTAAAACCCGAAGAAACAACGGTTGAAACAGTTGGTTTGATGATGGCAGGGGCAAGACTTACAGAGATAAAAGCCGATGATTCGCGATATGAAGAAAAAGATGTTTAAGAATTTTATAACATTCTTCAAACGTGATACCTTTGTTATTCCTCTGGCATCAATAGTTTTATCTTTGTTTATCGCCGCTCTGGTTATACTTTCCATAGGGAAAAACCCTGTGATTGCCTATGCATCTCTGATCAAAGGTTCATTTGGAAATGTTCAGGCTTTCATTACCACCATGATAAAACTAACACCTTTGATACTCACAGGATTAGCAGTTGCCTTTGGTTTCAGAGCCGGTCTTTTTAACATAGGGGCAGAAGGACAGTTGAGCATGGGAGCACTTGCTGCCACTATGTTTGGAGTTTATATTACCAGTGTTCCTGCCATTATTGCTATTCCAATAGCGATATTGGGTGGTATGGCAGCTGGAGGAGCATGGGGAGCGATAGCTGGATATCTAAAGGCAAAAACTGGGGCTCACGAGGTTATATCCACCATAATGCTGAATTACATCGCAGCTTTACTCGCCAATTTCATGGTTAATGGACCATTTCAAGCCGTTGGAACTGGCATCCCGAAATCTCCAGAGATAACCGATGCGGCTAAGCTGCCTGTCATGATATCTGTTCAGGCGTCATCTCTATCGATAGGAATAATCATATCTCTCATAGCTGCAGTAATAATTTATGTAATAATACAAAGAACAACTGTGGGTTATGAGATAAAAGCGGTGGGTTTTAATCCCTATGCGGCAGAATATGGAGGGATAAGCATTGCTAAGAACATTGTACTCGCTATGTTCATAAGCGGAGCTCTTGCAGGTCTCGCTGGCACAGTTGAGGTTCTGGGATTACATCATAGATTTTTAGGAACCTTATCAGCTGGTAAAGGATTTGATGGAATTTCCATAGCACTGATCGGACAGAATAATCCGATAGGAGTAGTTTTTGCAGCTCTTTTGATAGCGGCATTAAGAACAGGGTCGAATCAGATGCAATTCGCTGGTATTCCCAAACACATAATCATAATAGTTCAAGGCCTGGTGATATTCTTCATCGCGACCGAACGCCTCGTTAAAACACTGATCTTATGGAAGGAAAGGAAGGAAGAGGAGGTGCTTCAGAAATGAATTGGCTAATAGCCATATCCAATATACTTATAAACCCCATTTTCTACAAATCTATGTTGAACAATGCCACTCCTTTGATCTTTGCTTCTTTAGGAGGTACGTACTCAGAAACTACCGGGGTAGTTAACATAGCACTCGAAGGAATAATGCTTGCAGGAGCATTTGCATCTGTTGTGTTCACGTATATAACGGGTAGTCCATGGATCGGTGTACTTATGGCAATGTACGTAGGGGGCGCTATGGGAATGCTTCATGCCCTTGCCTCTGTCAAATATAAAGGGGATCAAATAGTCAGTGGAACAGCACTGATCCTGCTCAGCCAGGGTATCACAGGTTTTCTCCTGCAGAGGATATTTGGAGAGCCTGGAAGTTCTGAACTGGTAAAAACCTTACCTACCTGGAATATTGAAATATTCAGGAGGATACCATTCATAGGTTCAATAATAGGAAACCTATCCCCTCTGGTTTATATTGCCTTTATCTGTGTTATACTTTCTCATTTTTTGATCTTCAAAACTAAGTTAGGTTTGAGAATGAGAGCGGTAGGTGAAAATCCAGAAGCAGCCGATACTCTTGGAATAAATGTCTACAATGTGAGGTATTTCGGTGTGATCATGAGTGGGGTGCTCGCTTCTTTAGGGGGAGCATTCCTATCTGTAGGTGAATTGGGGCAGTTTACAGAAAATATGTCGAACGGCAGAGGATTCATAGCACTTGCAGCTATGATCTTCGGTAATTGGAAACCATTTGGAGCCATGTGGGCTTCGTTGTTATTTGGAATGGCAGAATCGTTCAGCTATCAAATACAGACTCAATCCATATTGAGGTTACCTCCGGAGATAAAATATCTATTCTTGATGATACCATTTGTGCTTACCCTTGTGGTAGTCGCGGGTTTCGTGGGAAAGACAAGATCCCCAGCTTCGGATGGTATACCTTATGAAAAGGAGTAACATTTCAATGGGTGAAAAAGAAGAAAAAGAAAGGATGTTATTGAATATACTGGCTATCAAAGAGTCTATAGAAAAAGACATGGAGAAGATGGGGAAGAAAGTCCCCAAAAAGAGGAAATTGCCTGAAAAAACAGATGATAGATTAAAGCAGATATTGATAAGAGAGAAAAGAGAAAGAATCTCGAAGCCAGCTAAAAAAGTCAAGGTAGATCTCGAGGATATCAAAACGTTTCTCGATATACCAGGTGCCGAATTCGATATCAATGCTTTTACAAGAGAGATAAATACAGTTTATAAAGAAGAAACTGCAGAAAAGGATAACTTGTTGGCTATTTCCAGCGCTCTGCAAGAAAATTACGATGAAGCGTTGACCTTTGTCAGGAAGGCATATGAAAAGAAGGCGGACCCTTCCTTTCTTTTGAACAAAGTAGAGATAATGGTAATGCAAGGGAAGTTAGAAGAAGCAGTATCAGAAGGTTTATCATTTTTGAAAAACTATCTGGATTATCCGGAGGGGTATCTTGAATTAGCAAAGATCCTCTTTCAATTGGGAATGAAGGAAAGCACGTGGTTAAAATTAGTCCATAACTACATTCAACTCGAGAAGAATACTTTCAAGAAGACATATTGGAAAGGTGTAGAACTCTTGTTGAGAGGAAATACGTACGATGCCCTGTCAATTCTTTCTTCAACATTGAGATTCGGTAAAAAAACCTCTCTTATAAGCAACGTTATTGCTTACATACGCATGAGTAGTGGCGATTTTGAGGAGGCAAACAGGAATCTTAACATCGCTAAAAATGGGGATTTTGCTTGCATTCATTGTAATTTGGCTAAATTAGATTTCCTTTCGAATAGTGTTTCTATGGAAACCCTGAGACACCTGCATGCTCAATACCCTTATTGCTTTTCTATCTCTAAAATGTTGGTTAGGGAGATGATCTTAGAGGATAAATATGAAAGGGCAGTTGAAGAAGTGAATGAACTTCTGGAATTGGACATTGCCAACGATCCAGAAGTGTTGTATCTTGCAGGACTTACCTTTTATCATTTTAATGATATGAATTCAGCAGACAAGATGTGGAAAGATCTCTTTGAGAGATATCCATCTACTTCTGTTTCTCTGTTGTATAAACATGAAATAGTGAAAAAGCAAGGGATCTTTGGTATGAGATACTTGAAAAGTACTAACGTAGATCATTCCAAATATGAACAAAATTTCGCCAGTACATTGAAAAAATTGCTCCCTTTATTTGCAAAAAAGAATTCCTACTCGGAAAAGAACGTGGATTTCGCATTCCATATGCCGGATTATTCTACATTCTATCAATCCTTTGCTGGCGGCATATGCAAGGTGGGTATAGAAAGATATCACAGAAAAAGTTAATCTGTTACCTTTTATTTTATACTATACAAAAGGGTAAATTGCTTTTTCACTTCATAAGACAACTTCCGCTCTCCAATTTAGGAGAATGAAAATCTTCTTCTCGAGCATCACTATCCACAACACAATTCTTTCCTATCTTCACTCCTCGTGGTAGATGAACATCTGTACCGATAATCGTTATACCATCTGTATATATGGAAGGAAAGCATTTGTTATTCTTTTCTTTTCCCTTACCAATTTCGATATCAGAGGACACGATACTCCTTTCACCTATTATTGCTTTTTCGATATAACAGTCGTTGCCTATATTTGCGAAATTGTGGATGATGGAGTGTTTTACTGTAGTTCCTTCTCCAATATATACACCTTGTGATATCACGCAATTCTCTACAAAACCGTATATCTCACATCCATCACCGATGAGAGAATTCTTCAAATATGCTTTGGAATCTATGTAAGCAGGAGATAGGTCCAGACTTCTCGTGTATATCTGCCACCCTCTATCGTATAGGTTTAATTCTGGAACGGGTAACGTTAAGGAAAGATTTGTATCGAAGTAAGAAGAAATAGTACCCACATCTTTCCAGAAACCTCTGAAAATATAAGCGTAACACTTCATATCCCTATTCCTTACCATTCTCGGTATTATATCCTTTCCAAAATCGTGGTTCGAATCCTGCATTTTTGCATCTTCAAGGAGTACCTTTTTTAAGACATGTGTCTTAAACACATATATACCCATAGAAGCAAGATTACTCTTTGGTTCAAGAGGTTTCTCCTCAAAATCAACGATCTTGCCGCCGCTGCTTGTTGATAACATACCAAATCTTTTTGCCTCTGATAATGGGATCATAACCACACCAACAGTAACGTCTGCATCGTTAGCTATATGTTGTTCTATGAGATGCGAATAATTCATTTTGTATACATGATCCCCTGAAAGGATCAAGCAGTGTTCTGGATCATTTTCATTTATAAAATCCATGTTCTGATATATGGCATCTGCGGTACCCCGATACCACTTTCCAGCCTTTTCGATCGTGTACGGTTGAAGTATAACCACTCCTCTCCTCTTTCTATCTAAATCCCATGCATCTCCTATCCCTATATGCCTATTCAAAATGCGAGGTTTGTATTGAGTGAGCACACCTATATCATATATTCCGGAATGCATACAATTTGATAAAGCGAAATCTATGATCCTGTATTTCCCTCCAAAAGGAACAGCAGGTTTTGCTATACTTTTGGTCAATATACCCAATCGTGTACCCTGTCCACCTGCCAGTATCAAGGTTAATACCTTCTTTTTCATTCGCTTACCTCCAGAAATATATTTAATTTCATAGTGAAAAACAAGGCAATATGTTAAATTATATCAGCCACGAATTTGCACTAATTACCACGAATCAGTTTAGCATTACCCATCTAACATTTTTTAACTTCGTGGCTAATGCGGATTCCGTAATGCCAGCTTAAATTCAGAACCTCAACGGCCTTGTGTGGATCAAATTCATTTTACACTATACACATAGATATCCTGT
>QNAT01000019.1 GCA_003641555.1 Thermotoga sp. | reverse complement strand
ATAGTAGGAGCAACTACCCTGATCGGTGTCTTCGTATACAACAAGTTCACCTCTCTACGAAATTATGGTCTCATAGGCGCGTATTCCGCGGTTGTGGGATTGATAATGATCGCTCTGGTTCTCATAGGATGGAATTATCGCACTCCTCGAAGAAAGAACAGAATAATCGCATATACACTTGGAGTGCATGCCCTTTTCGATCTTTTTGGGATAGGAGATCCACTCGTATTTGCAATCATACCCATGGTCTTCTACACTGCGTCTTTGGTGCTTTATTTGAGGAGATCGATGGCCTTTAAAAAGGTCTTTGGAATTGGCGCAGCTGTGGATGGCATCTACATGTTCACTGGAATGATGCTGCATGGAATTGATGCCGTAAGTCTATCGAGTGTGGTATCGATGATCGCTGCAATGACATTGATCTTCAAGGGTAAGATACACATTAGCATGTTCAAGGTACCTGATCTCTCCTGGAAGATCGTCAAAATTTTCTTGATCTCCCTGTGGTGTGTGATAGTGATTCTTCCCATATGGAATGTGATCGCCATGGGATTGTCAAAGGAGAACGTAGTCCCTATCAAAAATCCGCTGCCCCATGGTTTCACACTGTCCAATTTTGCTGATCTTTTCCAGAATTATGGATTGATGAGTGCGATTAAAAACAGTTTGATCATAAGTTCACTTGCCGTTTTTATCTCATTTATAACTATATTCCCTGCGACCTGGGCTGCTGCGGTTTCGAGAAAGGCAGTGAGATTGGGAAATGCGATCGTGTTCGCTTCTTTTTTCGTTGGTATGCATACCTTGATCCCATTGGTAATGACATTCAGGTTTTTCAATCTTGCCAACACATTGGAAGGGGTTTCCATTGCATCTGTATCACATAGTGCTGTGATCGCCTACTTCCTGCTGTATCCTTTTTTAGCTCATCTTCCAAAAAATCTTGATGAAGCAGCGAAAATAGATGGTGCCAGTGGTTTGATCCGTATGATCTGCATCTACTTACCCCTTGCACTGCCATCCCTGGCAGCTGTGGGAGTTTTTGTTTTCATAGATGCATGGAATTCTTTCATACTCCCATTGGTTCTGTTGAATTCTCAGAGGCTATATCCTGTATCTATGATGCTGTATAATTTGATAGGACAGTACGGAACATCTTATTCACATTGGAACATCTTTGGGGCGGGTGCAATTTTAAATGTTATCATAATAGGTGTAGTATTTTATACAGTTAGAAAACACATCATGAGTGGTGTTATAGCAAAAGGAGGGACCGGAGATTAACAGATATAAGATTCTAAAAGACTGTGCTCTGAAAAGGGCAAATGGTGCGAAGATATCCGATTACGCTATGGGTATAGGGCTGTGCGCAGTAGCATTTGACGATGGAAGAGCCGGGGTTGCTTATACAGATAGGAAGGCGATTCCCTGGGGTTGTTCTCTCTACGATGAACTGCCGGGATGTGATGTCCGTGTTGAAGAATTCATAGAGATGTTCGATTCCGAAGATACTTTGATGAGATCCATGGGTATGGCAACTATAAACGCATGCATAAACCAGGGGAAATTCAGATCCGTTGATGTCATGAAGGAAGTTGATATCTTCGATTCTGATATCGTAGGTATGATCGGCTATTTTGACCCCATGATCGAGGATATCAAAAAACGGGCGAAAAGACTTTACATCTTTGAGAAAGAGAAAATGCCAGATACGTTTTCTCCTGACAGGATATCCGACCTCGTTCCAGAATGTGATGTTCTCCTCATCTCGGCAACGACAATTATAAACAGGACTTTCGATTCGATTATTGAGTGTGCCAGGACGAAAGAAATAGCGATGCTCGGGCCGTCGGCACCGATATGTCCTGAGGCATTTCCCGAAGTCAGTGTTTTTGGCGGAACGATCGTTATACCCGATGCCTTGAAAACGGTGTATCATGGAGGTGGAACGAAAAATCTGTACAGAGAAAAAACAGGGAAGAAGGTCGTATTCGTGCCCGAAAATGGTTCTTCTTCGAAGAGGATGGTATAATATGGGTTGAGTTACTCAAGGGAGGTTGAGTAACTCAAGGGGATGATATGATGTTTTTTTCATTGCAACCCAAGCATAGCCGGGAAAATCTATATGATAGAGAAGAAGAACTGAAAGCGCTGGAACGCTCTATTAGCGATGAACGCATGATAATATTGAGCGGATCAGACGAATAGGAAAGACATCTTTATTGAAAGTATTCTTAAACGAACAAAGGGACTCGTATGTGTTTTTAGATTGTCGTAACCTCATAAAAAACAACAAGATCGATAAAGAGAATTTCAATAAAGCCGTTTTAGAAGGGATGAAAAACGCTTTGGAGAGGGATAAATTGGGGGAAATATTGGAACTGATCTCAAGCATAAAGATCTCTGGATTCGAGATCACACTGAGAAACGGAGAACACACCGCTGCGAGTCTCTGTGGCCTGCTTTTGGATATAGATCGAGCCCTTGAGAAAAAAGGGATGAGATCGAAAGAGTTGTAAGAGACCTGGATGGAATTGTGGGATATCTTTCCATGTACGGCTATGTTATGGAGGCTGTGGCTTTCGGTATGGAGACATATTCTACTATTAAAAAATATATCGAATCCAATTTCGGTAGTATAACGGATCAAACCTTGAGCAACAACCTTTTATCGTTAATCAAGCAAGGTTTCCTGGAATACCATTACAAAGAATCGAGGAAGATCTATGATATTCCAGATCCCGTGGTCAAAAAGGTTTGTACACAAATGAGGTTGAATCCCATTTAGAGTAAATGAATAGAGGTGAGAATATGCTTATTGATGAGATCCTGAATAAAGCACAAGAATATGAAGAAGAGATGACACAATTTCTGTGTGATATTGTGGCTATCCCGAGTTATTCGGGGCAGGAGAAGGTAGTCGCTGATAGAATAGCAGATGAAATGCGTAAAGTTGGCTTTGATGAGGTTAAGATCGATGGACTCGGAAATGTATTTGGCAGGATAGGAAATGGGAAAACGCGCATCGCGATGGATGCCCATATGGATGTCGTCGGCGTTGGAGATCCAACACAATGGAAACATGATCCCTTTGAAGGAAAGGTAGAAAATGGGATTGTGTATGGTAGGGGAGCAGGCGATCAAAAGGCAGGTATGGCATCGATGGTCTACGCAGGCAAGATCATAAAGGATTTGGGTTTAGAAGGCGATTACACCCTCTACATCATCGGATCGGTTATGGAAGAAGTATGTGATGGATTGTGCTGGCAGTATATCGTTAAAGAAGATAGGTTTAAACCCGATTACGTGGTGATCACTGAGCCGACCAACCTCAACATCTATCGGGGTCATAGGGGGAGAATAGAAGTGCGGATTTGCACCAAAGGTAAATCTGCACATGCCGCCATGCCAGAGAGAGGAGAGAATGCTATATACAAGATGGCTCGCATTGTTCTCGGCATCGAAAGGCTGAACGAACGGCTCAAATCCGATCCGTTTCTCGGAAAAGGTACCATCGTAGTTTCACAGATATTCTTCAAATCTCCTTCTGAAAATGCGGTACCTGATGAATGTGTCATACATGTGGATCGCAGGCTCACCGGAGGAGAAACAAAAGAAAGTTCCATATCGGAGTTAAAAAAGGTCATAAAGGAAAGTGGGGTTGATGCTGAGGTCATCGAACAGACTTATGAAGGTGTGGCATATACGGGCAGGAAGTATTCTTCTGAAAAATATTTCAGAACCTGGATGATGGATGAGGATTCCGATATCGTTCGCTCAGCTGTGGAGACCTACAAAGCACTTTTCAATGCTGAACCGAAGATCGGTAAGTGGAATTTCTCAACGAACGGTGTCGCAACCGCTGGACTTTTCGGAATACCGACAATAGGCTTTGGTCCAGCCAACGAGATCTACGCACATAGTCCCGATGATCGGGCACCTGTGGCGCACCTGGTTAAAGCAGCGGCATTTTATGCCTATTTCCCTCGAGCCGTATCAAAAAGGGGGTGAAGAGTTGGATTTTTTCGACTTATATCCGCCACAGCCCTGAATGCCCTCTCCATCTGTTGACAAAACAAAGAGATAAAGAGGCGTAGCGGGGTAGTGGGAACATTTCCAAACGATGATTCGTTCTTAAGACTGGCAGTATCGATATTGATGGATATAAATGAAGAATGGATAACAGGAACGAAGTATTTGAATTTTGATGACTTAGAAGAGTCTTGAAAAAATGAAGACAGGAGGTCGATCCTGGGGTGCAGGATCAAATTTACAGAAAATACTTGACACGGCCTATGGGCATCTCGATATTCCAGGCGTTTTCGTGTACTTCACCTCAAAATACATCTTGCCTTCCTCTCTCAAGTCTTTCCTCTCTTTCAACTTGAATCCCCTGGCAATCCCGGGTAATTCTGCTACAATGGAATTGTTCATTTGTTTTTCACTCCTTTCTTTTTTGTGGGAGTGATTTTTTTATCCTTCGTCAATCACTCCATCAATTTTTTTATTACACAGCCCACTGTAATTTGACACCTCTTCGTAGAAGAATTATGATATAATAAATAAGTGATCTCAATGATTTTGGATTAAGGTGAAAATTAAGTGGAAAAAAGCAAATTTGAAACGGCTTATGTTGCTGAAAATAGGATCGTAGCGGGGATGTTGCAGGGAATTCTCGAAAAAGAGAATATATTTTCTTTTTTGAAAGGAAAAACTGCCCCGTATACCGATAGCGTTATCATGGGTTCGATTGGTGTGACGGAGATCAAAGTGAGCAAGGAAGATGTTGATAGAGCGCGTGAAATAATAGATGCATATATGAAAGGAGCGAGTGAATTTCAAAATGAAGAAGGAACACATGATGGATAGAACACCACTTTATGAAGAACATATCAGATTAAAAGGAAAGATGGTAAACTTTGCTGGTTGGGAAATGCCTTTGCAATATGGGCGTATAAATGAAGAGGTTATGGCAGTGAGAAATAGTGTTGGAATCTTCGATGTCAGCCATATGGGGGAAATATACATCGAAGGTAAAGATGCAGTTGAATTCGCCAATCTTTTGGTTACGAATGATGTTGAAAGTTTGAAGAACAAGCAGATCTGCTATACTCCTATGTGTTATGAGAATGGAACTATAGTCGATGATCTTCTCGTTTACAAGTTCAAAGAGCGCAAAGTTCTTATGGTGGTCAACGCATCCAATACGAATAAAGATTTTGAGTGGATATCTTCTAAGGCAAAGGGATTCGATATTGAAATACTTAATAGATCTCCAGAGATTGTTCAAATAGCCTTTCAAGGTCCGAAGGCAGAAGCAGTCCTATCGCAAATTTCACAGATTGCACTTCCTGAAATCCATTATTATCATTTCACCGAGGGAAGGATAAATGGGATCAGATCTCTGGTATCGAGGACAGGTTATACGGGTGAAGATGGCTTCGAGATATATATAGATAAAGACGCTGCGATTCCTATGTGGAGGAAGTTAATAGAAATAGCTAAACAAATAAAAGGCTTACCTTGCGGGCTGGCAACACGAGATATCTTGAGATTCGAATGCTCGTATATGCTTTACGGAAATGACATAGATTCGACTACAACTCCTTTAGAAGCTCCTTTGAAATGGACTGTGAAAATGAATAAAGAAAGATTCATAGGTAAAAAAGCTCTTGAAAAACAGATACAAGAAGGTATAAAACGCAAATTGATAGGTTTTGAGATGTTCGATAGAAGCATACCACGTCATGGATGTAAGATATTTCAAGGAAGAGAAGAAATAGGATACGTTACGAGCGGTAATCATTCTCCTACCCTTGGTAAGGAATTAGGTATGGGATATGTGAAAAAACAGTTTGCTAAACATGGAACGGATATCGAAGTTGAGATCAGAGGAAAGAGAAAAAAAGCGAAAATAGTAAAACTACCCTTTTATAAAGGAAGTGTGAAATCTTAAAATATAAGTAATTGTTTGCCATGAATTAACAAGAATGAGTCCGATGAGATTTGCCATCTCACAAAAGTTGATGATTTGTATCTAAATAATGACAGAGATAATTACATTTTCAGAAGGAGGAATGTTTATGAAATTCTATACCAAAACACATGAATGGATTGATATCAATGGGAACAAGGCGAAGATGGGTATAACCAATCACGCACAGAAGGCATTAGGAGACGTAGTTTTTGTGGATTTGCCGGATGTAGGTAAAGAGCTGAAAAAAGGAGATACGATTATATCTGTTGAATCAGTGAAGGCTGCATCTGATGTTTATGCCCCCGTATCTGGTAAAGTAATCGAGATAAACGAAACACTTAAAGAAAAACCAGAATTGATCAACGAAGATGCTGAAGGTAAAGGATGGATATTGATTTTGGAATGTTTGAGTAATCCTGACACGTCAGATCTGCTCGATGAAGAGGGTTATAAAAAGATAGTAGAAGTCGAAGGATAAGGAGGAGAGATTATTTGAAGATAATCCTGTCGATTTTGAGTCAGAGATTACATCTGATGAAAGTCGTGCTCATAGACAGATCGGTGAAGAAAAGAGCAGATCTGGAACATCGGATTGTAAGAATAGAGCAACCATCGAGAGAAACGAGGAATGAAAGTTATTTCAAAGGACTTGGAGAGGATCTGAAGGTAAGTAAGATCATATCTGTAGAGAAGGAAAGTACCGCTTTACTTCTAAGTGAGATAATGATAGATGCCGAAAGCGTCTTAGAGATGATCAAACCAGATTTCATATTGTTGTATGGTTCGGATTTAGCTGCGTTGGCGGTGGCATTATTAGCAGTTCAGAAGAAGATACCATTGGGACATATTAATGCTGGTTTAAGGAACTTCGATAAATCTTCACCTGGTGAAATTAATTCCATTCTGGTGGATCATATGTCACAATTGCTTTTCTGTTCTACAAGTACAACGGTAGATAACCTCGTTAACGAAGGAATAACTTCCGAAATCCGTGTGGTTGGAGACTTGATTCTCGAGATGTTAAAAATGAAAAGGGATGAGATCTCCCAAAAAGCATATGGATTATTGAAAGAACACGATCTTAAACCAGAAGAATATGTTTTAGCAGATATAAGATTTCGGAAGAATCTGTTTCCAGGTCGCCTGTCAAAGATCTTAAGCGGGTTGATATCTTCCAACAAGAAGATCGTTTTATTAACATACAAAAGATTAAATAAGGCGATCAAAAAGAATGGGATAGATATCGGTAAGATCAAGTGTGTAGAAGATAGCTCTTATCTCGATACCTTTGCGCTGATATCAAATGCAGAAAAAGTGGTGTGTGATTCTGAGAGTATGGAAAGAGAAGGTTATTTCTACAAGAAACCCACTGTTGTCTTGAGAAACACGACAGTTTGGAACGAAATACTCACCAATAAATGGATGACGTTGGTCGATTCAGATAAAGAACGTATAAGGAATTCCATCATCGATTTCAGTCCTTCAGAGAGTAGTTATCGAGCCAATCTTTTCGGCACAGGCTTCAACGTTGCCGATGATATCGTGGAAGAAATATACAAAATCCTATGAAGAAAGAATTACTCCAGAGGCTCGAAACCCTCAAAAAATCAGCAGAAACATTAGAAGAGAAATTATCCGATAAAAATATCATATCTAATAAAGATAAATTCACAGAGTATTCTAAAAGATACAATGAGATTTATGGAATTGTGGGGTGCTATAACGAGTATAAGGATTGTTTGAAAGAACATGAGGAATTGATGCAGATGCTCAAGGATGAGACAGAGAAAGATATGATAGAAATGCTGCAAGAAGAAGTCAAGAAAAATGAAAGGCATTTTTCAGAATTGGAAAAAAGATTAACTTCTTTGCTCTTACCCCCGGATCCCAACGATATGAGAGACATAATAGTGGAAATTAGAAGTGGCACAGGTGGCGAAGAAGCGGCATTGTTTGCTGCTGACCTTTATAGGATGTATGCAAAGTATGGTGAAAACAAGGGATGGAAATTGGAGATACTCTCTTCACACCAAACGGAACTAACGGGATTTAAGGAGATCGTTTTCAAAGTGAGCGGCAGAGAAGTATATGGTAGACTGAGATATGAAAGTGGCGTACATCGTGTTCAAAGAGTTCCTGTAACAGAAGCAGGTGGACGCATACATACATCTACTGCCACCGTCGCAACTCTACCTATACCAACCGATGTAGACATCGAGATAGATCCAAAGGATATAAAGGTAGAAACCTATAGGGCATCCGGTCATGGAGGACAATACGTGAACAAGACAGATTCTGCAGTAAGGATAACACATTTGCCTACAGGATTAGTTGCAACTTGTCAATCTGAACGTTCCCAACATCAAAACAAAGAACAGGCGATGATTGTTCTCAAAGCTAAATTATTTGATCAAAAAATTGCAAGAATGGAAAAGACAAGAGCCATAGAAAGGAGAAAACAGATCGGTACAGGGGAAAGAAGTGAGCGGATAAGAACATACAATTTTCCGCAAAATCGTGTTACCGATCATCGAATAAATCTAACTCTATACAAATTGGAAGATATACTCAATGGTGATTTGGATGAGATCATCGAAGCATTGCGTCTGGCAAAGGCCAGGGAAGACCTATCATGAAACGAAATGGAATATTGGGGCTATTGACAGATTTCGGTCATGAGAGTTATCAAATTGGCATAATGAAAGCTGTCATTAAGAACATTTCATCCGATATCGATATCATTGATATAACGCATGATATAAGACCATTTGATATCGAAGAAGGAGCATTCGTATTATACAAAGCGGCATTGAATTTCCCAGGAGGAAGTACATTTGTCACAGTAATAGACTGGGGAGTGGGAACATCAAGAAAGGCGATAGTAATGAGAACAAAAAATGATATGATGTTCGTTGCCCCAGATAATGGTGTATTAACTGTAATAGGAAAGCATTTCAGAGTTGTAGAAGTTAGAGAGATTACAAACAATGAATTTCTTTATTCTCCTGTCCCTTCTCATACGTTCCATGGGCGTGATATCTTCGCTCCAGTTGGTGCCCATCTTGTTTTGAGTACTCCGATAAAGGCAGTAGGGCCATTGATGGACACCTATGAAGTTATTAGATACGAAGAAGGTCATTTTGATAGTAACATAATAAAGGGTAAGATAATCTACGTGGATCATTTCGGTAATATCCAGACAAACATATCGTCAAATGTAGTAAAGGATGCTGGGTTAGTACACAATGAGGTCGTAAAGGTAAAGATTGGTAGTAAGAAGTTCAAGATGGCATTTGTAGAAACATATGGGAATGTGGAAGAAGGGAAGGCACTTTTAGATATAGATAGTTCTGGTTACCTGGAAATAAGTGTAAACAAAGGAAATGCAGCAAATGTATTGAAAATACAGGACAAAGAGGAAATAACTATATCAAAGTAAAGAAATCTTGTAATTATTCACCCATAGAGACAGATAAAACCTATTTCGAGTTACCTGATTTCTTATCAAATTCACAAAAACTTGTTTTGTGTTAAAATTGTTGGTTATGAATAAAAGAAATTTGTTCTTTGTTACCATAGCTCATTTCACGGTCGATTGGTACACGGGATATCTAACGCCACTACTTCCTGTAATAATGAAGGAATACGGTTTAGATATATCGATGACTACTATGATTCCTGCCATGTTAGCACTCATAGCAGCATTTTCTCAGCCATTTTTTGGTATTGTTTCTGATAGGCTCAAATCGAGGTATTTCATGATATTGGCGGTACTACTT
>QNAT01000018.1 GCA_003641555.1 Thermotoga sp. | reverse complement strand
TAACTGTCCCACTCTTGCGTCCTATATGGATCGTGATCCTGGTGTTGAGGACGATGGAATTATTCAGGGTTTTCGATATAATCTACATAATTATGGGATACAAGATAAAGGTACTTTCTATCTTAACTTTCGAAGAAGGCATGGTTTTCACTCATCTTGGAAAGGGAGCATCTCTTTCCTTTATCATAGGCGGCATAATACTTCTCATTGGACTCTTCTACATAAGGATATTACGCGAGAAAGAGGTGAAGTCATGAAAAGGAAAAGAGTGAATAAATTTCTGACATATCTCTTTGCAATCTTAATCTTCATGTGGACGATCGCTCCTATGGCATGGCTTTTCATCTCTGCTATATCGCCTCATAGAGAGTTGATCTCGTCTAAGATGGGATGGTTCCCTCATTCTCCAACACTATCCAACTTTAAAGATCTATTCAACTTTCATCAGGACATAGGGGAACGCTTCGTATACTCTTTAAGAAATAGTTTGATAGTCGCTGGAGGAGTAACGTTGATAGGTCTCATTTTTGGCACTATGGCTGCGTATGCCCTCGCAAGATTTGATTTCAAGGGAAAGAATGAGATAATGATAGGCATGCTTTTATCCCGTTTACTCCCTTCCATTGCACTCTTGATCCCTTTCTTCGTTATGGTGATATATGTGAGCAGGGTCTTCAACCTCTACGACACGAAGTTGAATCTGATAATAATATACAATTCCTTTATACTCGGTTTTGTTATATGGATAATGAAAGGATATTTTGAAACAATACCACAGGAGTTAGAAGAAGCAGCCTTGATAGATGGTTGTAGTCCATTTGAGGCCTTTATGAAGGTAATACTTCCTATTTCCTTACCCGGTCTGGTAGCAACGGGCATCTTTACGTTTCTCATGGCATGGGATGAATTCCTATTCGCTTTGGTCTTTACCCGCACCAAGAACGCGATGACTGTCCCAATGTTCATAGCCACTGTTGGTAGTCAGTATATAACCGATTACGAGAAGATCGCTGCGGCTGGTTTTATTGGCGGCATAATACCAGTATTGATAGCCTTACTCTTCCAAAAATACATCGTGAAGGGAATATTAGCGGGCAGCGTTAAGGGATAAGGAGGAAAAGACGTGAGTATAGAGAAAAAGGTGGTTCTCGGATTTGCCGTTGTGATTGTCATGGTAGTGGTAATGAGTTTGTTTTTGATCCTCTCGCTCAAAAGTGTTAAAAAGGCAAACTTTAAAACTCTATCGATGTCGGGAGAAAACCTGAAAAGTGTAGAGAATCTGCAAAAGTTTCACGATTTCGATAACAAAATCAGACGTTCGATAGAATTCCTCAATATGGTTATGTTTATAAAGGATACCGATACTCTTGATAAAACGAAGAAAGATTTCGATTCTTCTATGGAAGAGATCATTAATGATGTTGATCTATTTGAGAGATCTTCACATACGCAGGAGGCTACCTCCGTATCAAAGAATCTGTTGAGAATCTCAAAAGCTGCGAGTTATATATTCGCGAACCAGCTCACGATCCTTACAGGAACAAATAAATTGGAGACCTTGCTTCCTCAATTAAAGCAAATACGTGATGACTATGATAAGATGGTATGGAAAAGGCAAAAGTTATTAAAACTTGGACCAAAGATCAGTGATGTAGCAATCGCTATGCAGAAGGTGATCAGTGAAGGTGGAGAGGCAACATCTGTTGACCTTACTCCGCTTACCATCGCTGATATCGAAATGCTCTTAGATGTGAGAATGTTTCCATCACTTAAGTCCGTTGTGGGAAACATTTCCAGGATGGAAGTCTTAGCAAGAGACATAATGTTGAAGGTAGAAATAACAAGTATAAGGCGTGATATGGATAATGAGATAGAGAATATAGAACGGAAATTGATGTCCTCTAAAATAAATTCGGTAGAATTTTCTTTTATCAAGGAATTGCTAAAGGAATATGGGAGAAAGGTCGATAAATATATGAGTTTTAAGAAAGAAATAGGTGCATTATATTCGGAACTATCTACTGCAGAAGGTGTTATACAGGATAAACAGAATGAGATAGGAAAGGCAAGAGAAAGTAGTTCAAAGTTATTTGCGAATGAAATCAATCCCACCATCAAGGAAATAAAAGCCATGACCGGCGATTCGATCACCCAGGCTCTGAATACAGTAGAAGAAAATGCCCACCTGACCGATGCTTCTGCTTCAAGATCGAATAAAACTGTTGAAAAGGTGACATTACGTTTCATAGTCCTCCTCCTGATAATCATAGGGCTCTCGATATTTTCATCCTATACAACATCAAGGGGTTTGGGAAGCTCGGTACAAAAATTATTGGATAAAGCAAAGATAATTGCAACGGGCGATTTTAAAAGTGGTTTAACAGATCAAGCCGTAATGCTCAAACGGAAAGATGAGATAGGAAAGATGGTAAAGGCACTTAACGAAATCGTAACCTCTATAGGAATGCTTATAAAAGAAACGAAGGTATTTATGACAGAAGTAATGAAAATGGGAGAAAATATTGATAGTGTCACAGGGGAAATACAAGAAAAAGCCCATAGTGTACACAGCGCAGTTGAGATAGCAAAGGGTTCCGTCGATTCCATTGTATCTGCGATAGAACAAACCGATGCTGGAGTGGAAGAAATAGCAAGTGGTTCTCAGGAAACGGCAAAAAATGCACAGGAGGCGGATGAACAGATGTCCAGAATGAACGAGCTTCAACAGGAAGGAAAGAAGAACCTTACTGAGGCAGTACAGAAGATCGCCAACATAAAAAATATGACAGAAAAGACAGTTGAAGCGGTAAATAAACTTCAGTCCTCCTCCCAGGAAATAGGAGCGATAGTGAGTACGATAAACTCCATAGCGGAGCAGACGAACTTACTTGCATTGAATGCAGCGATAGAGGCAGCGAGGGCAGGAGAAGCGGGTAAAGGTTTCGCAGTGGTTGCGGAGGAAATAAGAAATCTTGCGGAAGAAACGAAGAAAGCAACCGCGAATATAGGAGAGTTGATAGAAGGAATACAAGAGAATACTGAGAATACGATAAAAGTAGTGAAAGATACCACAAAGGCAGTAGAAATAGGAGAAAAAGTTATGAACAGAGTGACAGAGGGATTAGGGCAGATACTGGAAGCTGTATCGAAGACGAGTGGTATGATACAGAACATAGCATCTATGGCAGAAGAGCAGAGCGCATCGACGGAAGAGATGGCAACGGCGATAGACAACGTATCGAAGTCCGCGAATGAGATAACGGACAAAATGAATAGTGTCGAGAGCGAAGTAAAGGAAATGCTGGATTCGATGGGAGAATTGATGAGTACAAGTAAAGAATTGACAGAAGAATTGGAGAAGTTGGACATAAGCCTCAATAAATTTATGGTATAATGAAAAAACGATGCTATTAAAACGTATATTAACGTTATATATATTTTTAATCTTATCATCTTTATCGTTGCTTGCTTCTATCAATTTTCTGTACATGTATCAAGCAGGATACCAACCAAAAGATATAATGAATTTTATCCAGGAGTTCTACGAGAAGACGGGCATGGTTGTGAATGTGAAGTTCCTACTCTACGATGACATGTACGAAAATATACTTGTATCGCGTGAAGCTTCTAAACCAATATACGATGTTGTCCTGGTAGACTTGATATGGGTACCTGATTTCGCTAAGAAAAAGGTAGTTATACCCTTGAATGATTTGTTGAAAGACGATGAGTTTGCAGATATCCCTCACAAGATTCTCAATGCCTTTACATACGATGGAAAATTATGGGCTTTTCCATTTTTAGCCAATATACAGCATTTCTATTACAATGAAGCGATTTTGAAAAGGGCTGGGATATCACATCCACCGAAAACTTTAGAAGAAATGGAAGAAGATGCAAGACTGATCAAGAAAAAGGGCTTGATGTTATATCCTATAATGGATTCATGGAATGATAAAGAGGTTCTTACCTGCGAATTCACCTGGCTTCTCGCTGCATTTGGTGAGGATGTTTTTAAGAATGGACAGCTGAATTTCAATAACATCATTGGGGTAAGAACGATAAATTACATGAAGAGACTCCTGGATGAGGGATTGATGAATCCTTTATCACTTGACACAAATGAGAACGAATTACGAGATGCATTTGTAGTTGGAGACGTAGCCTTTACCACCAACTGGACGTATCAATACAGGTATATGAAGGATCCGAGTTATTCTAAGGTAGTTGAGGAAAGTAAGATAGGGTTGATCCCTGTGAGTGAAACAAATCCACTACACCTAGGAAGTGTGACTGTAAGTGGATATCAAGGTTTAGGAATAATGGCAAACTCGAAAAATATTTCTGAAAGCCTACAATTCATAAAAGCACTCACTTCGAAAGAATTTTATAAGAAAAACACGAATGAGATACCCATATATAAGAGTCTTTATCCCTCCTTAAAAAACGATTCCAGAATAAAGATAGAACAACTTTCCTATGCTCATGATAGGCCGAAGATAGAAGACTACACCGATATATCGAGGATTTTGAGAAGATATATCAGAATGGCAC
This sequence comes from Thermotoga sp., assembly GCA_003641555.1. Lineage (GTDB taxonomy): Bacteria > Thermotogota > Thermotogae > B3-G13 > B3-G13 > B3-G13. The sequence goes on along the minus strand of QNAT01000018.1, from coordinate 5,268 downwards.
TTATCGGACTTTTGACACCAGAAGATGCTCTTTCAAAGGCTGAAAAAGAAATAAATAGTATTCTGAAGATCAAATACCAGAAGGTGAAGAATTAACATGTCAATAAAGAAAAGATTGATGTGGTTTATAATCATACTCTTCATTCTGCCTCTCGTTATAAGTTTCTTTTACAGATTTTACGTCCTGGAAGTAAGATTCAATCAAACCATTCATTCCGTCCAGAAAACTATGGAAAACACTCTTCTGTCCAATGTAGATAAGGTGAATAAGAACATCAAAAGGGTCATAGAGCAAAGGAAGATATATCTGTCAGGCCTTTCGAACAAGATCATAAATCTTACAACTGTCCGGAATTTTGCAAGATACGGTATGATCAATTCCTTGCAAAAAGAATTAGAAAAGATAATGCTCACCTCGGATGTGGATTTCGTCGGTGTATCAACAGATAAGAGCACTGTTATAATAGGGATGGGAAAGGAAAATTGTTCTTCATTATCTTTAAAGGATGATATTGATATCTGTAAAGATGGTACTGTTGTACTTTATTCTTATAGAGAGATTTCGGATGGTATAAGAAAAATAAAAGTAATAACAGGTATCTTCCTCAATGAAAATTTCTTATCAGAACTGAAAGATATGTTTGGAAATGATCTGATATTACTTGTTAATGATGATATCAAGGCGTCTACATTCCATGTAGAGAAGATAAAAGAGATGAAAAAAGGAGTTTACAGTATAGGTGATACGCATATAGGTAAATTCAGCTATATTGGTAACAATACCATAAAACTCGGTGATTTCATGGAAACGAAGGATATAAATGAGATATCTACCAATCTAAGGAATAATCTGTTTAGTGATCTAAGAAAGAGTGAGTCCGTCCTTTTTATCATCTGGCTTCTGATAATCATCATTTTCTTTATAATAACATTGGAATACATTAGAAGAACTTTTACACCCCTGGATTCGGTTGTCAACGCCATAAATGCTTTAGGTAAAGAAGATTTTAATATTCATCTCGATATCCCTGTGAACGCTGAGATGAAACATCTTGTAGATTCCATTAATCATTTGAAAGAAGACCTCCGTCAAAGTAAGGAAAAAGATAGAAGGTATTTAGAGAGCCTTAAGAAGGAGAGAAAAAAATTGGAAGATATAATTTTGAACATTTCCGAAGGAATAATACTTCTTGATAATAATGAAAATGTATTGGTAAAAAACAGGTTTGGGGCTAAAGTAATGGATTTTTTTGAAGGTAATGGTATAGATCTTACTTCCACTTTGCAGATGGGAAAAGAAGAAAGAAATGTTCTGATAGATAGAAAACCACGTAGAATACTCATAGGGGTAAAAGATATAATGGATAAAGATTCTCAAAAGATAGGCAGATTGGTTTTGCTGAAGGATATAACTGCTGATATGGAGATGAAGGAATTGACAGAACTCAACAAAAGACTCGCTGAACGTGAAGAAACAGCATTGACCATGGCACATGAGATAAGAAATCCATTGAACGTAATAGGTATAAACCTTCAGATTTTGAAAGAAGAACTGGGAGGCAAAAATACTTCTTCCGATCACCTGGATTCAATAGGGATCATGTTGAAGGAAATCCAGAAGGTGGATACAGTTATTGAAAGATATTTGTATCCTCGCAGCATACTGCCTCTTGATGGAAGGATATGTGATGTTAATAATGTAATTGAGCGTATAATGAACTTCTTCAAGTATCGTTTTCTCGATAAAAATATAAAGGCTTCTATTCTGTGTAACGTCTCCAAACCTCTTGTAAGAGGAGATGAGCAAAGATTGAACCAACTATTTTTCAATCTTATAGCCAATGCCATTGATGCTGTAGGAACAGCGGGTGGTAAGGTACAGGTGAATATAGACACATTCAAAAAAGAGCACATTGTAGTGGGTATTTCCGATAATGGTAAAGGATTAACAGAATGGGAGAAAAAGCATTTGTTCAACTTATCCTTTACAACAAAAGATAACGGAAATGGATTCGGCTTGCAGATAGCGAAAAAGATAGTCGAAGAGCATAGAGGGAAGATATGGTTTGAGAGTGACGAGGATAAGGGAACCTGTTTTTATGTTTTATTACCAGAAGCATGAGTAGAATTTAGTAAGTAAAACACAGGGAGTGATTGGAAATAGCGAAGATATTATTGGTAGATGATGAATTGTACACCGTCGAAAGTCTGAAATATTTTCTGGAAAAGAAAGGGCATGAAGTTGGTACTGCTCTAACAGGCGAAGAGTGTCTAAAGAAAATAAGGGCTAATGATTTCGATGTCATCTTTTTAGACCTCGTCTTGCCGGATATAAATGGAATGGAATTGTTAAAAAAGGCGATGAATCTGAATGTCAGTATGAAGATCGTACTCATTACTGCTTACGGTACGATAGAAAAGGCTGTTGAATCCATAAAACTTGGGGCATATGATTTCATAACCAAACCCGTGGATCTCAACAGACTATCCATAATATTGGAAAATGCATTCAAAGAGAGAAAATTACTCGAGGAAAAGAGAGACCTCATTTCCTTGTTAAACGAAAAGATCAAGGTAGATTTTTTGGTTTTAAAAGATAAAAAGATGAAAGAAATATGGTCAGAAGCAGAAAAGATAGCGACATCAGATGCGACCATCCTTATAACTGGAGAAACTGGTGTTGGGAAAGGGGTTTTAGCACAATATATTCATCTCAACAGCAAAAGGAAAGAGAGCCCGTTCGTTGTTGTGAACTGTGCTTCTATACCCGAAAATTTGCTCGAGTCTGAGATGTTCGGCCATGAGAAGGGTGCATTTACTGGTGCTGTGAGGACAAAAAAAGGAAAATTTGAAGTGGCAAATGGAGGAACTCTTCTGCTTGATGAAGTGGGAGATCTAGAACTGCATTTGCAGGGAAAGTTGCTCCACATTCTGGAAGATAGAGCGGTTGAAAGAGTGGGAGGGACGAAACGTATACCTATAGATGTGAGGGTAATAGCTGCTACCAATAAGGATCTGGGTACAGAAATCGAAAAGGGAAAATTTAGAGAGGATCTCTACTACAGGCTTAACGTGTTGCCAATTCACATTCCTCCACTTCGTGAAAGGCGTGATGATATTCCTGCTTTCATCGATTTTTTTGTGGAGAAATATTCAAGGAAGTATGGGAAACGCAAATTAAGGATTCCCGATAGTATATTGAAGAGATTGATGAATTATGATTGGCCAGGTAACATTAGAGAGCTCAAAAATTTTATAGAAAGATTGATCTTAACCATAGAAGGAGAACGGGTGAGTGAATATCATGTGATGAATCTCTTGAATCCTTCGAAAGAAAAAGAAGATTCATTCGTGAAGATAAAAATGGGAACAGCACTTAAGGAGATCGAAAGGTCGATCATAATGAAAACTCTTGAATATAATAGAGGAAAGCGAAAAAAAACCGCTGAGATGTTAGGAATAAGCCTTCGTACTCTCCAGTATAAGTTGAAAGAATCGAAGTATGCAGGATGAATCTGGGCATTAGATTCAATGCTCGGTTATCGTTCCCTTCAATATATCGATTCCATGGGGCAGCACATGTAAAATCACTCCCAGGCATTCTTTAACCGCCCTGGGGCTGCCCGGGAGATTAACGATTAAAGTTGACTTTCTAATACCTGCTCTTGCCCTTGACAAACTGGCCTGAGGAGTTATTTTTACCGTCTCCCACCTAATAAGTTCTACCAATCCCGGTGCTTCTTTTTCTATCACCGACATGGTAGCCTCAGGAGTAACATCTCTGGGAGCAAAACCAGTTCCTCCAGTGGTCAAAATCAAGTCAGCAATTCCTTTTTCACTGATATTATATAAAACCTCTTTTATTTTTTCGAAATCATCGGGAATAACATCGTAATAAACCTTTTTCGCTCCTATCTCCTGGATCATCTCATCGATTATCTTACCACTTTCATCTTCTCTTTCCCCTGCCGAACATTTATCGCTGATCGTAAGAATAGCTACCTTAATCATGATCAATTTCCTCCTCTCAATAATAGATTAGGATATTGCAAAATCCATAAACCTTCTTGTCCCTACGATTTTTTGAAACGATCGCACCTTAACGTTCTGTTTTCAGATACCCCTTTATGTTCATTTTTTTTGTCTTGATACAAAAGAAATGAACCAAAGAAAAAATCAAGGCTAATACGAAATTTGCTAAAATTCTTCGCAAAAATGCTGAAAATGATAAACTCGCTTCGCTCAGACAGTATCATTTTCTTAACGCATTTTTCCTCGAATTCCTTAACGCAAATTTCGTAATGCCGACTTAAAGTCAAAACCTCAATGGGACAATTTCATTTCCATATTTATTATTTATATTGTACGATGACTTTAAAGTCTCTGCCCATTGGAACGAAGTTCCATAATATCATTCGCCCTTGGCGAATTGGACAAGACTAAAGTCATCGTACAATATAAATATGGAAATAAAATTATCCCGTTGAGGTTTTGAATTTTGCAAGACCCAGGGTAAACACATTAAGGAGTGGTATACCGTGAAATATTCTGTTGGTGTAGATTTAGGGGGAACGAACATAGTAGCAGGTTTGGTAAATGAAGATGGAAAAATATTGAGAAAGTCGAGACTAAAAACTCAGGTTACGGAAGGTTTTGATAGAGTTGTGTTTAGGATGGCGATCGCCGTAAAGGAAGTGTTAGAAGATGTAGATTTGAAGAATATAGTCGGTGTGGGAGTCGGATCTCCGGGTTCGATAGAACCTGAAGAAGGTATCGTCTACGTCTCCCCTAACTTTCCAGGTTGGATAAATGCTCCGTTAGGAAGAACACTTTCGAATAAGCTGAATGGGATAAAAGTCAAGATAGGGAACGATGCGAATGTTATAACTCTTGCAGAATATTGGAAAGGAGCTGGAAGGGGAAAAGATAACATCGTCTGTCTAACGCTTGGGACAGGTATAGGGAGCGGTGTTATATTGAATGGAAAATTATATACGGGTACGAATGGTTTAGCTCCCGAACTCGGACATATGTCCATAACGGAAGGCGGGCCAGTTTGTGGTTGTGGACAACATGGATGTTTGGAAACCCTGGCATCTGCTACAGCCATTGTGAGGAGAACGAAAGAATTGTTATCCACTTCTCACTCCAATTTTCAATCGAATTTAAGGGAACAACATCGTACTTTGCCAAAAAATATAGAGGCAAAGGATGTATTCAAAGCAGATAGGGAGGGAAACTCCATAGCAAAGCAGGTCATCGATGAAGC
>QNAT01000017.1 GCA_003641555.1 Thermotoga sp. | reverse complement strand
GAACCAAAGAAAAAATCAAAACCCCAACAGGACAATTTTCATCTTACACCATACATACCCATAACCGTAGGGACGGGAGTTTACCTCCTGTCCGATTCGCCAGAGGCAAATGATATTATGGAACTCCGTTCCATCGGACAGGTTTAAAAACCTGTCCCTACGATTTTTTGAAACGATCGTATCTTAACATTTTGTTTTCAAATACCCTATATTATGTTCATTTCCTTTGTCTTGATACAGGTCAAGCAAACCAAAGAAAAGATCAACGGGACAATTTCATCTTATACTATGCATACCCGTAACCGTAGGGAGATGATTTTAACGTCTCTGCCCATTGGGACGCAGTCCCATAGTCATTCTTTGTCTTTTGTGGATCAATTTTTCAACGGCCTTCAGTAGATCAATTTCCCTGGGCGCTCTGGATCAATTTATTGTACCTTATACACATTACGTCTTTCTGATATTTTTTCAACTTCACCCCACAACAATCCAGAAGTAGCATTCGTTATCCTGACCTGTACCCATTTTCCTATGAGTTCTACACCATTTTCTACGATCAACGTTTTGAATTGATCCGTATATCCATAAGCATCTTTCGAATTAATCTTACTTTTTCCTCTGAGAAATACCCATGCCAGGGTATTGAGGGATTTTTTACTTCGATCCAAACTGATCTTTCTTTCCAGTTTCAGTATTTTGTTCAATCGCTCTAATTTAACAGATCCTGGGACATCATCTTCAAAGTGTTTTGCAGCATACGTTCCATTTCTTATAGAATATGCTGCAACGTTAACACGATTGAATCGAACAGTTTCTATTACCCTTAGCGTCTCTTTAAATGCCTCTTCTGTCTCCGTTGGAAAACCTACTATAACATCAGTAGTTATTGCAGCATCTGGTATTTTCTTACGTATGGTATCTATGAGCGATAAATATTGCTTTACACTGTATTTCCGATTCATCAATTTGAGTATATGATCGCTGCCCGATTGAATGGGTAAGTGAAAAAGTTTGCCAAATTTAGAATTAGAAGAAACAAGATCTATTACCCTCTCTTCGAAATCATTTGGATACGAGGTCAAAAACCATACCCTATCTATACCATTGATCGCAGCAACACCTTCAAGTAGATCGGAAAATCTGTAATTATCGGGAAGATCCTTACCATAAGAATCAACATTTTGTCCCAGTAACGTGATCTCTCTGTAGCCAGATGATGCCAATTGTCTTACTTCACTTAATATACTTTCAGGGGCTCGACTTCGTTCCCTTCCACGAGTGTATGGAACTATACAATATGTGCAGAATTTGTTGCATCCACGTATTATGGTAACCCAGGCATGATATTTATCCAAACGATGGAATGGAAGTTCTCTATCCAGTTCATTCGATAGATCGCTTAGTATAGCAAATTTCCTCTCCCCCTTCTGAAGTCTTTCCACCGCCTTTCCTATACGAGTTATTGCCTTCGTGCCAATTATGAAATCTACTGTATCATTAGCCAATAGTAGCCTTCTTTTATCTTCTACCATGCAACCCGCTATGCCAACCAAAGTACCAGGTTTAATGGACTTTATACGCTTCAATTCCCCTAATTTCCCATAAACTTTCTCTTCCGACTTTGCTCTTACCGCACAGGTATTCAGGATGATAAGATCGGCATCTTCAAGATTATTAACTATACTATTGCCTTGCTGCTCAAGAATGCCCAACATTACTTCGGTATCATTCACATTCAATTGACAACCATATGTACGTATATAAACCTTCATGAATTCTCCTCATTCAACAGTTTTATGATATGATTGTAAAAGGGGAAAGTATTATGATTAATTATCTTTTTTGTAAAGATATGCTTTATCATCCAGAAAAAAAGATCATCTCTCCCTGGATACTTTTCTTGCTACCCTTATCCTTGTCATAGACCTTTCGAGGGCAGCTTGAGCCCTTCTCGTTGATAGACCCTTTGCTTTCGAAGCAAGGACCCTTTCGGCATTTGCTTTCTCTCTCATAGCCCTCTCCACATCTATTTCGTCCGCATGCTCAACTGCCTCCGCAACGACCACAACCTCATTCTTATAAACACTTATATATCCCTCATGAAGGGCATAATGACAGTATTTTCCATCGGACTTTATAACGCATTCTCCGCTCTTCAACTCCGTGAAAAAGGGAGAATGATTCGATAAAAAACCTATAAATCCTTCTATTGCAGGAACATTAATGTATTCAACATTTTTATCTACAACAATACGTTCGGGTGTTAATATCTGGAGATGAAATGCCATATCCTTTAACTCCTCCATTTGACAGATTTGAATACTTCTTCAAGGGATACTTCGAAACCTTTTAGCACCTTCGAACTCACATTTCCTTTTTCCATAACATCAACAGTCTTAATATATTTCCCTTTTTCTAAGTTGTAAATCTCACACCTCTTCTGCATCGGATCGATTATCCAGTATTCCTGCACACCTTTTTTCTCATACAGATTGAACTTTACTCGCAGATCATAATATGCAGTTGATGGAGAGAGGATCTCCACGATCAAATCAGGTGCTCCTTCAATACCTCTGTTCGTTATAATGGATGCTCTCTTGTTGGAAATGTAGACGAGAACGGGTTGGAATACATTTTCTTCATCCAAATAGACATCTATAGGCGCGTATAAAACCTCTCCAGGATCGTTCTCTTCCACATACTTAACCATTTTCTCTTCGAGATCTCTACTCACACGTTGATGATTCGGTGATGGAGAAGGAGTCATTATCAGTCCACCTCCGATAAGTTGATAAGGAGCCCCTTCCGGAAGTTCTAAATATTTCTCAAGAGGTTTTTTTAATTTCACTGCCATAAAAAACACTTCTTTCATCTTTCATTTTTTGTCTCCGTGCCTCTCCAATGATGAAAAACTATTCTTTTGCAAACGCCTTCGCTTTTTCCAGGACCTGATCTATCTTACCCACCATATAGAATGCCTGTTCTGGAATATCATCGTATCTACCTTCCATAATATCTTTGAACCCCTTTATGCTTTCCTCTAAAGGAACATATTCACCCTTTTGCCCGGTAAAGTGTTCAGCAACGAAAAAAGGCTGACTCAGGAATCGCTGTATCTTCCTTGCCCTTGCCACTGTTATCTTATCTTCCTCGGATAGTTCTTCCATACCCAATATGGCTATTATATCCTGGAGATCTTTGTATCTCTGCAATATCTCCTGAATGCCCCTTGCCACTTCATAATGTTCCTTACCTACAATACTCGGATCCAATATCTTGGAAGTAGAATCTAGAGGATCTACTGCAGGATACAGGCCCAATTCTGCTATCTGTCTGGATAGCGTAACACTTGCATCAAGATGGGCAAATGTAGTTGCTGGGGCAGGATCCGTCATATCATCCGCAGGAACAAAGATAGCCTGAACCGAAGTTATAGAACCGTTTCTGGTAGATGTGATCCTTTCTTGAAGTTGTCCCATATCTGTAGCCAATGTTGGTTGATATCCAACTGCCGAAGGCATCCTACCCATAAGGGCTGATACCTCTGAGCCTGCCTGAACGAATCTGAATATGTTATCTATAAATAGAAGAACATCTTTTTTCTCTACATCCCTGAAATACTCTGCCATGGTGAGAGCGGATAACCCTACTCGAAATCTTGCACCTGGAGGTTCATTCATCTGTCCAAAGACTAAGACAGTGTTGTTCAAGACACCTGCCTCTTTCATTTCATTATACAATTCATTCCCTTCTCTGGTTCTTTCTCCAACTCCCGCAAACATGGAAAATCCACCGTGCTCTATTGCAACATTTCGTATGAGTTCCATTACGAGAACTGTCTTTCCGACACCGGCTCCCCCGAAAAAACCTATTTTACCACCTTTTGGAAAGGGTGCTATCAAATCTATAACCTTTATTCCTGTTTCCAATATTTCTATCTCAGTACTTTGCTCTTCTATGGTAGGTGGCTCTCTATGGATCGGCATCCGCATAGATTCACCTACCTTGCCGAATTCATCTATTGGTTCACCTAATAGGTTAAACATCCTTCCCAGCACTTCTTTTCCAACGGGAACAGTTATCGGAGAACCTGTATCTTCGACTTCCAGATCTCTAACGAATCCGTCTGTAGAGTCAAGCGCAACGGTTCTAACGATATTATTTCCAACCAATTGTTCAACCTCCAAAACTAAATCAGAACTTGTTGAAGGATTCTTCACCCTGAGTGCATTGTAGATAGCAGGTAACTTATCGGGATCGAATCTGACATCTACAACAGGGCCTACAATACTCACTATCTTCCCCATATTCTTCTTACCTTTTTTATTCTTCACTTGTTGATCGCCTCCGAACTCGTAGTTATCTCTATGATCTCCTGAGTTATGTACGCCTGACGTTCTTTATTATATCTTAAAGTCAGATCCTTGATCATCTTCATAGCGTTATCAGTCGCATTTCTCATAGCAGTCTGCCTCGCAGCAAACTCACTCATCTTTGCCTCGTACAACATACTGCACATCTTGACTGCAAGATACCTGGGAACAAAATTACTAACGAGTTCCCTTGAAGAAGGTTCGAATTCGTACTCCCAGACTCTCATTTCTTTCCTCTTTCCCAGTGGAACCGGTATAAATTGTTCCACTTTCGGTAAATTCGCCAGCATGGATTTAAAATTTGTGTAAACTGCTAATACCCTATCGAATGTGCCTTCTTTTATTATATCTATAAGTGCTTCTGCTATGGCATGTGCGATATTTATGTTCGGATAATTGTATTCCCTGACGTAAGATTTCATAACCTTTACGTTGTGATACTTGAAATATGAGGTCCCTTTCGTTCCCACAACCACTAATCCAGCAAAATTATGCCCCAATTTAGATATTTGATTTTCTACCAACTGTACCACATTGGTATTGTATGAACCACATAAACCCATATCTCCAGTTATCAAGAATATGCCAACCTTTTTCCCTTCTGTGGGATTCAACAAAACATCCTCTATCCCAGATATATCTGATAATACATCCTTTGCCATTTCTTCGTATTTTTCAGCATAAGGCCTGAAAGCAAGTGCATATTTCTGGATCTTATTGAACCTGGCCCGAGCCACCATTTCCATAGCTCTCGTTATATGGCTCGTTGCCGTTATAGATGTTATCTTCTTCTTCAGTAACCTTGTCTTTCCCCTTCCCATCGCTTATCCCCTGACGAAGGAATGTTTGAAATGCTCGACGAATGATGCCAATTCTTTCATTGTATCCTTCGTTATCTCCTTTTTATTTCTTATATCATCCAGGATATCCATATGTTTTTTTCTCAACTCCACAAGGAAATCCGTTTCAAATTGCTTCACTTTCTCCAGAGGTATGTCATCAAGATAGCCATTTACCCCGACAAATAAAACGCATACCTGCTCTTCCACAGGCATAGGTTGATATTGAAGCTGCTTTAACAGTTCCATCAGATGGGAGCCGCGCGTAAGTTGCTGTTGTGTTGTTGGATCGAGTTCGGAAGAAAATTGAGCAAAAGCAGCTAATTCTCTATACTGAGCGAGTTCCAGCCTCAATCTACCGGCTACTTGTTTCATAGCCTTTATCTGAGCTGCGCCTCCGACACGAGATACGGAAAGGCCCACATTGATAGCAGGTCTAAAGCCTGCATAAAACAAACCTGGTTCAAGATATATCTGTCCATCTGTTATGGATATCACATTGGTAGGAATATAGGCAGAAATATCGTTGGCTTGCGTTTCTATTATGGGCAGGGCAGTCATTGAACCCCCTCCAAGAGAATTACTGAGTTTAGCAGCTCTTTCTAACAATCTCGAATGCAAATAGAAGATATCACCTGGATATGCTTCCCTACCTGCAGGTCTACGTAATAGAAGAGACATCTCTCTGTAAGCGATGGCATGCTTGGTGAGATCATCGTATATTACCAGTGCATCCTTCCCATTGAACATAAACTCTTCTGCCATTGCAGCGCCAGCATAAGGGGCAAGGTATAACATTGAAGAAGGTTCATTGGCGTTTGCAACTATAACCGTCGTATACTCCATAGCACCCATATCTTCCAGTTTCCTGATATTCCTTGCCGTTGCAGAGCTCTTCTGTCCTATAGAGACGTATATGCAATATACGTCCTGCCCTTTTTGATTTATGATGGTATCTATGGCGATCGCAGTCTTTCCCGTCTGCCTATCGCCAATTATGAGTTCGCGTTGGCCTCTTCCAATAGGTATCATGGAATCTATGGATTTTAAACCCGTTTGAAGAGGGGTATTAACAGGCTCGCGCTTGATGACACCGACAGCCTTGCGTTCTATGGGTCTGAATTTATCAACCTTTATTTCACCTTTATCGTCCAGAGGTTGGCCCAATGGGTTAACTACTCTACCCAACAAAGCGTCTCCTACAGGGACTTCTACAACTCTTTTCGTTCGTCGGACCAAAGAACCCTCTTTTATGTTCTTGTAATCACCCAGCACAACAACTCCAACGTTATCTTCTTCGAGATTGAGGGCGATTCCATATGCACCGTTCTCGAATCTAACGAGTTCACTTGACATCACATTCTTCAATCCATATATCCTTGCTATTCCATCTCCCACCTGTATGACATTTCCCGCTTCTTCAAACTCGAACTCCTTTTCATATCCCTTTATTCTCTCTTCTATAACAGAAGCAACTTCATCCGCCGTTAATCTCAATATCTTCACCTCCCATTACTTCAATACAACCTTACTAATACGAGACAGCTCACCGTCCACCTGCCTATTATTATACTATAACAGCACCGCAAAACGTGCAAAATCTGTGCGAATTCTATCTTATCTCTCATTATCATCTTTTTTATCCACCATAAAATTAAAATGAGCATCCTAATCCAATTTCAAGAAACCAATCTTATTCAACTTCAATTTGGTTTACCATTTAAGTATATCATATTTTGCTTTCTAAAGTTTTTTGAAACTCTGCCGATATACACCCAGAGGGTCTTCCAAAATAAAAATACAAGAAATATTCTTGTGGGAAAGGAGGTGATTTAGAATTTGACCTTTGCGCTCCTGGAAGATCTTGATTTTATCTAATTATTAACAAGGAGGGATTTTATGTACGTAAGAGGGGCTAGTAATACAAGAGCTGTTGCTCTAAACACAGCAAACGTTAAAAATAGGATCAGTATCATAGCAAGAGCAGTTTATGGAGAAGCAGAAGGACAAAGTCTCGAAGAAAAGAGATGGGTTGCATGGACGATAAGAAACAGAGTAGAGGATAGAAAGCATTTTCCACAGTTTTCTAACCCCAGGTCTTTTGGGACAGCTGTAAAGAAGGATTACAAAGGTTATAGCAGATCTATAAATAGAAATTCAAAGGCATGGGCTGAATCTTTACAAGCCGCACATGAGGCACACTTTGCTCCTCGAAGTAAAGATCCTACGCATAATAGTACATTTTTCTACGCGAGACGAAGGGCAAATCCGAAAGGAATAACAGAGAAAGAGGCCAACAGTTCCAATATTAATAAACGATTTGGAACAAATGCTAAACTCTTAAGAACAGATAAGAATAAGAATTTTGCTCATTTCTTCTTTAGAATATTTGGTCGATAAAACACTATATCCTTGCCTCCCTTGATCAGGAGCAAGGATACATTTTTTAGTCTTAAACCATATTTTCCAGGACAATATGTCAGTTTTTGAGAATATTGTATCCTGCAATGATGAACAGAGTAAAAAAATAAAGAAGAATAAGGTTTGAATTCAGAGAGAATGTGGAAAAATACCCGCAAAATCAGACATGAGAGGACTTTACACAAAAAACTTGACAGACCCCATCAATATATAATACTTATTTTTCCTGCTCCTTCATTTGTTACATACACTTTATTTGTTATCGGATTCAAACATATTTCCCCGGGAGTTCCCTGTACCTTAATCCTCTGGAGCACCTTATCTCTTTTTCCATCTATAATGATAACGATATTATCTTCGCTATCGGTTACATAAATTCTACTCGTTTTTGGATTTATACATATTTCATTGAAATTCCCTAAAAATTCTCGTTCCTGTTTTATCGTTTTGATCACCCTGCCCTTTATCCCATCTATCACATCAATGATTCTACCATGATCAGCCACAACATAAATCTTATTCATCCTTGAATTTACACACACTTCTGTAGGTCCACTGTCAACCTTTACTTTCCCAATTTTTTCGTTCTTCTCTCCATCTATTACAGTGATAGAACTATTTTTACAGTCAGTTACATATAACATATTTGTCTCCGAATTCACACATATTCCTCCCCCTTCAATACCCTTTATCTCCCAAATCACTTCATCCTTTTCTCCATCTATCACGCTAACAGTATTATCTATATCATCAACCACATATATTCTATTTGTCTTTGGATTCGCACATACCTCACCAGGATATCTTCCAACAGATATCCTTTTGATCACTCTGTTCGTCTTCCCATCTAACACGCTGACAAAATGTGCTTTCTCAATGTGAACACCATCGCGAGCCTGAGTTATATAGATTTTATTCGTGTTTGGATTCACACATATCCCACTTATCCATTTTCCAACATCTACTCGAGTTACCTCTTTTGTTTCACCGTTTATCACACTGATATTACTTCTTCCTGGATTACTGTTTGTTACATATAACATATTCGTCTTCGGATTCACACGTATCTTCCCAGGATTCCAGCGAAGATCTACCTTTTCGATAATTTTATCTTCACCACCATCTATCACGATAACAGTGTCATCTTCAGGATTAGTCACATAGATCTTATTCGTCTCGAGGTCTACACACATTCCATGAAAGTTGAGCCCAAAAGAACCATCTTTAACCTCGATCTTTTTGATCACTTCATACCTTTCTCCATTAATTACCTTGATAATGTTTTTATACAAAGGGATCATATAGATTTTATCCATTTTCGGATTTATACACATCCCTTCATTTCCATTTATCCCTATCGTTTCAACTATTTTATTCGTTTTCCCATCTATCACAACAATGGCATTGTCACTCAGCACATATATCTTGTTTCTCTTCGAATCAACGTGTACTTCGGAAGGATGCATCCCAGGTACATCTATTTTCTCGATCACCTCGTTCGTTTCTCCGTCTACAACACAAACAGCGTTGTCTTCATAAACGGATATGTATATCATATTCGTCTTTACGTTTATACCTATCCCCAGGGGGGTGTTTCCAACCCTCATCTTTTGAATCACCTTATCATTTTCTCCATCCATTACGCTGATAGTGTTATCATGATTAATCATATACACCCTATTTGTTATTGGATTCACATTTCCAAAAACTTTACCCTTTATTGTTTCGATTACCTTGCCCTTCTCTCCATCTATCACACTGATATCATGCTCTCCCCAATTAGACACATATATCCTATTTGTCACAGGATTTACACCTACGCTAATAGGTTGTACCCCAACATCTATCGTATCGATTACCCTATCGGTTTTCCCATCTATCACAGAAACATTATCGCTATAATAATTGGTTACATATATTCTGTTTGTCTTCAGATTTATACATATTCCCGATGGTGCTTTTCCCTCTTTAATGCCATATTCGCCTGGTTGCCACAACCATATCGTATCCCTTACTCGCTCTTCTCCTAACATCTTCCAACTTCCGAAGACAAGAAATATGAAGATTATTACGAAAATGAATTTTCTCAAACTTTCACCTCCCATTACTTCAATACAACCTTACTAATACGAGACAGCTCACCGTTTAACGTTGCATCGAGGATATGATCTTCTACTCGAACTTTGAATCCTGCCAGGATGGATTTATCCACCCTG
>QNAT01000016.1 GCA_003641555.1 Thermotoga sp. | reverse complement strand
TATCAGTTCTGGATTTCCTGCTAACCTGTATCTTCCCATCCAGCCCTTTATTATCGTTCCCTTGTATTCGACTATTTTTTCCCACTCCTTTTTCGGCTTTACAGCTTCTATTTCGAATCTATCATCGTCTGGTGTTTTGTTGTACAATGCATTGAATTTCCGCAATATATTTTCTTTGAGTTTTGTGGAGAAGTCCCTTTCAAAAGGGCTGTAATAATAGGTCTTCCGCTTTCCTTCTCCATCGTAAAGGGTAGAATATATGGTTACCGGGGAGAGCATCTTGATCTGAATCGGTGATTTGAATATCTTTAGAGGGGGTGTCTTCATAACCTCAATTGAAGAAAGGAGGAGTTTCTGCTCCCCTATCTTTACAAAATCTGTATTCATAAGGTTGCTAACTATCTTCTCCAGAAACTCATTATCTACAGCAGATATGAGCCATTTTACCTCTTTTTCGTATGTCAAAACCTTTTCTGTTTTAGAATATTTGTATGCACCAATGGGCCTCGAGAAGGTAAATAGTTTGTAATTTCTCGCTCCGACACCTTTATCGTGAATAACATCATCTGAAAGTAGATCGTAGAGCATGGATTGAAAGTAGTAATTGTATCCTACGGGGATCTTTATGGCAGTGTCAGAAGAAAATTTTATGAGTAATCTCATGGCTCATTCCTCCGCTTCTTTTTTCTTATTATACATCAACAACCTGAAATACCCCTAAATCCCGAATAGAAACCAAAAAGAGGATAAACTCATAAAATTCGTCTGCACTTTTTCAAAAATTCAATCAAATTTCGAAATCATTTCAGCAAATATTCATTATTTTTGACGAAATCGACAAATTCCCAAACATTATTTCTTCTCCTTATCAAAAGGGCCTTTAAATTCTATTCATTTCCCTGTATTTTTCATCTCCTTTTTCTGATTCTAACCGAATCCAGGTACAGGGGAGCTATCCTTTTCGTTAGATACATTATACTTGAAACCAGGAGGTTTTTTTTGTAACGAGTAATTTCCCTTTCATATATCTCATTTCACCCAATGGGTGAAAGACATAAAGTAGCAAGACATCTGGTGAACAAAGGAAAGTTACATTATATTTCCATCTCTATCTGGATTTAGGGTCTCATTTTGCTTTTAGTTGAAAGTTCAAATAGTGTATAATAAAAACAAACATATAAAAACTTAAATTTTATTGGGGTGGTTATTAGATGGTAGATATTGCTGAAATTCTACAAAGCCAGGAAGTTTTAACTATGTTAGAAACCTTTAGCAAAAATCTAAATATATCGGTATGGATTGCTGGACCCGAAGTCGATATAATCAACAAAGTATCAAAGGTATGGGGAGAAAAAGAAGCTAAGAAAGAAATGAAAAGATGTGGTATGTTAAAGGCGATATGTATTCCAGGAAGAATAGAAATGAGAAAAAAAGCACTTTCTGAGAAAAGACCTGTGGATGTGATTTGCGATCTTGGACTACATATCTTTACTGTACCAATATATTATGAAGGAGAATTGATAGGCTTTTTTGAAGGAGATGGTGGTAAAGCAGAGGAACTAACCTCAGAGTATGGACAAAAAGTAGATAAAATGGCATCAAAGTGGAAATTCGATCCCAATGTAGTTAAACGATGCATAGGATATGAAAACATTAGATGTAAAACGATGGAAGAGATGTATGGTATGATGAGTATGGTGAGCAGTACCATCGAATTGTATCTGAAATTGATCGGAGAAAGAAATCTATTCGTAAATAAATTAAACAAGATCAATAGCAATGTTCAAAGCACAGCCAGGAATCTCCAAATGTTAGGAATCAATGCCGCTATAGAAGCAGCAAGAATAGGGAGTAATGGGAATGGAGTTAGTGTAGTGGCAGGTCAAATAAAAGAACTCGGAGATTTCGTTTTTAAACAAGTCGGCTTGATAAAAGATATATTGCAAGATTTTGTTGGAACGAATTCTAAATAGACGTATAATAAAAACCTAATATCTTCTTAATCTCAGGAATATGGTTTGAGAACCTCTACCAGATGACAGGGAATTATCTGACTACAGGTAATGTCTGGCTAAGAAATATTTCTTATGGTTACAGTCATGTCCCTACGGTTATGGTATGTATAGCGTGAAATGAAATTGTCCTGTTGAGGTTTTGACTTTAAGTCGGCATCGCAAAATCTGCATTAAGGAATTTGTGGAAAATGCGTTAAGAAAATGATATTGCTGATTTGAATGTTGAATTGAAAGACAAAAGAAATGAACATAAATGGGTATATTAACATCTGTTAAAGCTCGTGATAATTAGTGCAAATTCGTGGCTGAACAGTTACATCATTTTTACATTGTTACAATTCCTTCCTATCCAACGGATTGACAAAAAGAGTTTTCTGTTCTTTGTATAAGACAAAACCAGGCTTTGCTCCTCTGGGTTTCCAAACATTCTTCACCTTCGTGTAATCTACAGGAACATTGGAAGATTTTTGTGCCCTGGAATAGGTAGCAGCGAGGCAAGCAGCAAATTTCAGAACTTCGAATGGTATCTCTTTTTTGTCAGGATTCCTTATTACCACGTGTGAACCAGGTATAGCTTGAGTGTGCAGCCATATATCATCCTTCTTCGCTATCTTAAACGTGAGTTCATCATTTTGTTTGTTACTCTTTCCTATGAGTATTGTGTAACCATTTTTGAAGAATTCTCGTGGAGAAGATCTTTTTGTCGTTTCCTTCTTTTTTGTTTTACTTTTCTCAATTTCTTCTTTCACGGCTTTCATCTTATCAATGTCTTCACATTCTTCGATCTCTTTTAACCGCTTCCCCATATCACTCATTTGCCTTTCTAAAAGTACTATTCTCTTCTTCAGGGATTCTTTCTTTCTCTTCAGGCGTTTGTACATGCCGTAATATCTGTCTATGTTTTGGGAAAGACTCAATGCTGGATCGAGAGGGATGGTAACTTTATTACCCTCATAATCTGATAGGGTGATCATTTCTAATCCCTTTTTGCCCTCTCCGTAATGCATGGATAGTAGATCACCATATATCTTATATCTCTCGTAATCTTCACTTTTCTCTAATTCACCCTGAATTTTATAAAGGATGTCCTGAGTATCCTCGAATTCTTTTCTCGAGATCGATAATAATTTCTTCTTTGTGCGTGTAAATTCATCACGGGCTTCTCTGATATGAAAGTACCATTCCAAACCTTCGAAGACACTATCGAATATTTCATACGAAGCTGTGAGATGATGCAACTGACAGAAAGAAACCTCTATAGGGAAATCCATTTCATCTTTATAAACGTATACACGACTTGCATTTTTGGTTTCCTCCAGATAGCCGTTTAAGGCATTTTGAAGGGCTGTAACCTCATCCTTTCCCGATTCTCTGGTAAGTCCTGCTCTATAAATGATCTCCTGTGCCGTTCTCTTAGATATGCCTGCAATAATTGTAGTCAAGCCTTTCGAGAGCGAAGAATAAGAGGATAATTGCACTCTCAAATCTTCTATTTTTACAGAGTCCGGGAGCAATTTGTCTCCCCCGAAAATGACATAACGAACATTGGATAATATCTCCCTGTACTTCGTTGTCATCTGACGTGCTGCAGATAATATGATATTATTGGCATCCAGTAATATCAAGTTGCTAAATTGTCCCATGAGTTCAATTGCTATCCTGTAATTCACAATATTACCTATTTCATCTGTGTTTTCTATGTTCAAAAAGACAGTTCGTTCGTATGGGATCTGTGAAATACTACGGATAAACCCTCCCTGTATATATTTTCTCAATCTCATGATGAATGAGTGAGAGATATATTTTATATCATCAGGGAGTGTTTCCAGAGAGATCCTATAAAATTGGGGATGAATCGATATAATCAATGCCTTCTTCTTACCAAATTCAAGGGAAAATTTCGTCTTAGAAATTTGCCTTGTGCGCATTATACGTCTACCAATTACCCGATTTTCGAGAAGGGGGATGAATCTGGATAAGAATATACCGTCTACTGCCATTTCTTTAGGTTATACCGTGAGAAGAAAATATCAACCTTCATATCCTTTGCCCCCCATGATGATCTCAATCGATTGTCTTGATTCGCGATTAAACGGCTACAGCAAAACATCTTTTAATGTAATTCGAGTTCCTTCAAGATCCTTTTAATTGTCTTTATATCGTCGGCATGGGTGAGTGCCTTTTCTGGCGTTTCCAGAACGATGGACTTCGAGCGAATCACAGGATTAGAAAGAAGGTTTTTCATTCCCTCCATGCCTATGTATCCCTTTCCTATGTTTTGATGTCGATCTTTGGCAACACCAAGAGGATACATGGAATCGTTTAAATGAATCATATGAAGTTTATCCAATCCCACATTTTTGTCTATTTCGTTCAATATCATATCTAAAGTTTCAGGAGTCCTCGGATCATAGCCTGCATCGAAGCCGTGGCAGGTATCGTAAGTAACGCCTATCCGCGGATCACCAACTTCGTCCATTATATATTTCATGTGCTCCCACTTATATCCTATATTCCCGCCTTTCGGAGAAACACTTTCCAACAGGATACATAGATCTGCATTTGGGAACATGGACATAACCTCCGATAATGTTCGCACGATCCTCTCCAATCCCTCTTTTTCCCCTGTCCCTCTATGGCTGCCCGGATGTACGTTGTAGTATTTCAAACCCAGTTGAATGGTCATGGAAATCTCATTAGAAATGAGATGCATCACTTTCTTGCGGAGTTCCTCTTCTGGTGTAGCCATATTCACTAAATAACCAGAATGGACGAATATTGGGACATCATATTTCACCATCTCAGCCTGGAGTTTCTCCTTCATTCCTTCTTTAATTTCGCCTGTTTTCCAGGAGCGAGGGTTTTTGACAAAGATCTGAGCTACATTCCCTCCTATTTCCGTTGTCCTTTTTGGAACGGTAGACACATCGCCTTTTGTGGCCATGTGCGCTCCTATTCTTATTGTAGACATATCTTTTCATCTCCCTTATGCGATGGGCCTTTTCGAAGGTATACCTGATCGGCGTGGGTATTTGGAAGGGCTTTCCTTTATTTTCCTGATAAATGGGACAGAAAGAAGCCTATCAGATATACGGTACCACTTCATCCCTTCGATCTTCCCTCCTAAGATAGCCAACGCACTTTTCGCTTCTTTCATCTCTTTTTTTACTGCTTTACCCTTTTGAGGTAGAAACAAACCCCCTGTTTTCAAGAGAGGAAGAGCGTATTCCAGCAAAACGTTTAATTTTTCAACGCCGCGTACCAGGGCAATATCAAATTGATTCCTTCCTTCGTTTCGGCAGAAATCCTCCACCCGTGCATTTATCACTCTAACATTTTTCAATTTTAATAAATCGACCACATAAGATAAGAATTTAGATTTCTTTGTAATACTTTCGACCAATGTTACATTTACTTCGGGCAACTTTATAGCAACTACTATACCTGGAATTCCCTGTCCGCTTCCTATGTCTACAACATTAGATCCCGATTTAAAGATTACGAGCTTCGTTATCATCAAAGCATCTGCAACGTGATAATTCAGGAATTCTTCTCTACTTGCCGCAGTTAGATCAAGATTCTCATTTACCTCGAAGATCGTATCAACATATTTTCTAATCTTTTCATCCACTTACAAAGTTTCTCCCTGATCTGCATCTTTATGATGAAAAGTAGTCACCTGATATCCCTGCTTTGCCAGTGTTAAATTCAGCATCAATCTGGCTTCTCTAACTCCTATCCCAAGCATTCTCGCTATATCACTGATCTTCCAATTATCATTGGCGAGTTCTGCAACACGCCTTTTGAGCAGGTCATAATCTCCCCCAGGATTTACCTTTTCTTGCTCTGAAGAAGGTATGACGGATTCCCTCATCCTAACTTTTACATCTTCTTCTGGTTTTTTCCCGATTTCATAATTTTTTACTGCTTCCACTTCTTCTATTTTCCTTTGATCTGGCTTAACATTTTTTACATATGTTCGCAAAGTTTCCGATATCCTCTGCGCATCAGCCACAGTTGCGTTCAATCGCACTATCATCGAATTTGCCTCTTTTATTACCTCACGGAGTTCCTCTTCCTTCTCGGTAAGAATGTCTATCTTGAGGTTAGCTATGTGTTTGAACTCATTTATAAACGATGTGATTTCGCTTTCCACTTCATATTCGCTATCGCTTTTCCTTGCCCTATTTGTAGAAAGAGCTCGCACGACAAGCACCAGTATTACCACTACCAATGCCCCCATAATCATTACATATATCCATTCCATAGCTTTTAGCACTCCCCGCTCAAAAGTTTTTTACAAATCCATTACAATATGATATAATAAAACAAAAAGAAAAAAAAGTAAAGAAGAAGGTGAGAGAAGGTGGAAAATGAGAAAAAAGTGGGTGGTTTGTCATCCGGATGAAAGCTTAGTCTCCTCTATAGAGCGAGATTTAAATATTCCTCGCTTGCTTGCCATACTACTTGTTAATCGTAATATACGTTCATCCGAAGAAGCAAAACAGTTTTTGAATGTAACAGAATCGAAGAAATTCGATCCCTGGAAACTAAAAGGGATGAGAGAAGCAGTAGATTGTCTGCTGGAGGCACGAGACAGGGAAGAAAAGGTCGTAATATATTGAGATTTCGATGTTGATTGTATTACTGTAACTACTCTTTTGCTTTCTGTATTCAGAGATTTAGGATGGAAAACGGATTTCTACATACCAAATCGCATGAATGAGGGTTACGGACTGAATAAGGGAAGTATATTCGATATATTCAAAAACGGAGGAAAAACTATATTAACTGTGGATTGTGGGATAACTTCTATTGAAGAGATAGAATATGCTCGCTTTCTTGGCTTGAAAGTAGTAGTAACAGATCATCATGAGATAAAAGACAAAATACCACGTGCCAATGCCGTTGTGGATCCAAAGCAGCCGAATGATACCTATCCTTTTAAATCACTTGCAGGTGTTGGAGTTGCCTACAAATTGTTGCAGGCTATTGTTGACACATTAGGGGTGAATTATCCATTACAACAACATTTGGGATTAGTTGCTCTGGGTACAATAGCAGATGTTGTGCCAATCCTGGGAGAAAACAGATTCTTTGCCCAAAAAGGATTGGCAAGTTTGTGCAAGGGCAGATCTGTTGGTGTGGAAGCATTATTCACATCCTCTAAAGTGAATCCTTCTACGCTGGATTCCACTGATGTATCATTTAAGATAGCGCCAAAATTGAATGCTGTTGGTAGATTGGCAGATGCCTCTTTAGCCGTGAAATTATTCTTATCTCACGATAAGGAAGAAGCGGAGAAGATAAGTGCAGAACTCGTAAAATACAATTCCAAAAGGCAATATATAGAAGGGAAGATATTCAGAGATGCTCTTTCCATAATAGAGGAAGACCCAGGATATGATGAGGAGAAAATCTTAGTAGTCACAGGAGAAGGATGGCATCCTGGGGTCATTGGTATAGTGGCTTCCAAGATCCTATCACGATATTACAAACCCGTTATAGTTATAGCTACTGACTCTACTGATATTGCAAGAGGTTCTACCAGAGGAATAGATGGTGTGAACATAATGGAATTACTGAGTGCAGTATCCGATCTTCTTATCGAGTATGGTGGGCATGCAATGGCAGCAGGATTCACAATTCTCAAAAAAGATATAGAGGAATTCAGAAAGAGGATCAATGAGGTAGCAGAACAAACGATAGATACAGAATTATTTTCTCCAAGTCTGTATATAGATACTGAATTTCATCTATCCGACATAAATGCAGATGTAATGGAAGGATTATCGAAATTGTCTCCCTACGGTCATGGGAATCCTGAACCTACGTTTCTATTGAAAGATATGAGTATAAAGAGTGTTCATTATTTTGGACAATCATCACAGCATGTTCTCATAACTCTAACCGATGGCAAGAAAGATGGTCATTTTACAGGATTTAACAAGGCATATATCTTCGATGATTATCGCTACATAAGACCAAGTTTGTTGAAGGCAAATGTTGTTTTTACTCCCAGAAGGACCGAATGGATGGGATATTCTAATATCCAATTGTATATAAAAGATATCGAGATTGGTGTGAGTGATATATTGAAAGAAGAAATAGAGGATAAAAAGTTCGTTTTTCATATGTTCGATCGTTGGAACCCACAGGAAGAAAAAGAAGGAAAAACTTCCATAAGTGAACTCGAGAAGAAAAAAAGAATTCACACCATAATGAAAAGAATGGAATGTAAAAAATTAACAAAACTTATGAATAAGATTGAGAACTCGATAATAATATTAGACGTTAAAGGTTATGAATCTTTTATTCCTAACATGCTCTTTTCTTCTAAATCCAAAGAGGCAAATATCCTCGTTATTTTACCAACGACATCTATACTCAACCGCATCTACAATCTTTTCCAGGATACTTTTAGTTTTATGAGATATAAAATAAATTATTGCGATAGTATGAATTTCTCGTCATGGAAAAATAATGGGAATGGGATTACTTTTACCAACGCAACGGTGGTATCATCCAATTTAGAATTGTTCTATGAGAAGGACTTTGATGAAATTATATTTAGTAATTACAGCTATCTTTATCCTATTGATAGAAATGGGAAATTCGAAATATTCTTCAAATATAAACCTATGTTTTACATAGATTGGCACTCTTCTAAAGAGATCATCGATTACTTACAAATAAAATTTGGCATAAAAAATCTCATATTAAATAAGGAAAGTAAATCGAATCTGATGATCGTCGATAGGCGTAATGTCGAGAGTAAGTTTGAAGTACTGCTTTCTTTGATATCTACAGGGGAAAGTTTTGCTATCTTCACCAATACTTCATCGAAATCTGTAAAACTCGCACATAAGATCGGTATGAAGATGAAAGATGCCTATCAAAATGGAGAAATTATCTTTTACAATGAAAAACTCTCCGCCTTCCAGAAACAGAAGATAATATCACTCATAAGGAATCGCAAGATAAAGATATTGGTTACAACACCATCTTTCCCTGCTAACCTATCTGAGGGTGCTTTCAAAAATCTCATATATTATGATCTCGGTTTCACACTCGGGGATATATTATTACCTCTTTCCATGATAGGCAAGGAACAGGAGGCATTTTTGTATCTTATGTACGGTGAGAATGATGTACGTGAGACCAATCAATTGATCAATACCATCTTCCCTGATATACCGTTCATGCAAAAAGTGATAGATGCAGTGCGAGAATTGCGAATGAAAAGTGATGGCGATATCAGTGAAGAGAGATTATTCTTATATTTGAAGGAACAAGGTATAGTAAAGAATAAGGCAAACTACACGGTCTTAAAGAGAACTATGGAAGAAGATGGTGTACTAAAGAACATAAACGGGAAGTTAAATCTTATTGAAGATCCCTTTTCGAAACCCATGGTATCTGTTTCTACTCGTCTAAAAGAGGGAGAAGTAGAGAAAGAATTATTCGCACGTTTTTCGAGAAAGATGCTTCAGATGTCTCCTCGTGATTTGATACAGATAATACAAAAACCGATTTCTTAAAAGTAATCGGGGTCAATGTACAGTGCAAGACGAAATTGATCCATCACGGCCATTAAAGGTTGATCCACAAAGTGCCCCTATTGAGATACTGAATTTAAGCCGGCATTACGGAATTCTCGTGATACAATTCGGCTTCTTGACAAATCCTCTAATTTTCATTATAATTATGTAAATATATGTATATACATATATAATTAGAGGAGGTAAAAAATGAAAAGTTCATTCATCAGAAGCAAGGAGTTTTTAACTGTATATACAGTTATAATCATTTTGAATTTCACGATTCCGTTTCTTCTGCCCTCAAAGGTGATAGGTTCTTACCTTTTCTGGATAATTCTTTCAATATCCACTATCATTTACGGCATATTAACCGTAGGGAGGCGATAAAGTGATGAATATTACTATTGCGCTTCTCGGGATCTTCATCTGGTTCGCTATTGGTTGTTTTATCTCATATCGTGCTAAGAAAAAGACAGGCCCTGGCATAGCAGAGTATTTCATAGCAAACAGGAAAATCGGTGGGTTCATCGCTGCAATGACATATAGTGCAACAACGTACAGTGCGTTCATGATGGTAGGTCTCGTAGGAATGGCATATGTAGTGGGTGTTAGCGCTATGGGTTTTGAGCTAACGTATCTTATGAGCACGATACTACTT
>QNAT01000015.1 GCA_003641555.1 Thermotoga sp. | reverse complement strand
CCTCATAAAGGTATTCAGACGTTCCTCAGCTATTTTAACTCCTATTGAAGATGGAGCTAAGGAAGGTAATGCAGTCAGAAATGTTGTAAAGGCGTATGATGTACGCAAGAAGAGAAGAAGAGATGTGGAGGAAGAATATAAAAGATATTTCTACAAAGTCGAAGATAGCGAATATGTCAATCTTGTTGATATAGATCTCGTCCGGGGTGAAATAGACGAAGAAATATACGATGCTTTGCTTGGAGCAAAAAAAGGTGAGCAACGCAGTGTGATCTTAAAGGACGATGCTGGCGAAGATATAACGTTGATGTTCGATGTGAAGGGAATATATGATATAGATCTCCCTGAATTGACAGACGAATTGGTAAGGGAGAATTCAGAATATGAGACTATAAAAGACCTGGAAGATGACTATCTTGATATGAGTAAGTACACTTATGATCTTTATACAGATTTTGCTAAGCGAATGAAAATTAAAATTGAAATCTTAAAGCATTTCGATGTAGATATAAGTGATAGAAGCATTGAATTTTTTCTGAAGAGGTACAAAGAGGACAAAAAAGAAGAGAAAAGCAGCGATGAAGAGTTAAGGGATACGTTTCGAAAATTGCTTGCTCATGAAGCCGTATATAGTTATATTGCTCAAGAGAATAGTATTGAACCCACAGAAGAAGATATAGAAAGAGAGCTCATTTCCCTTGCTCAGGAGAAAGGAATCACACTTGCTCGTGCAAAATTATATTACAATGCGGGGACTGCTCCCTTTTCTGAGGTGGATAAGCAGGTACGAGATAAAAAGGTAGAAGATTTTCTCATGAAAGAATGTAAGATCAACATTGTGGAGAAAGAGTTAGAAGGAGAGGAAGAGCATGAAGATGCAGCAAGTACCAATAGTTATTGAAACCACTGGAAGAGCCGAACGTGCTTATGATATATATTCACGTTTATTAAAGGATAGAATAATCATTCTGGGTTATCCAATCGATGATCATGTTGCGAACCTTGCAGTAGCTCAAATGCTTTTTTTAGAAGCCGAAGACCCTGAAAAGGATATAAACTTATACATAAATAGTCCGGGAGGGAGTGTTACCGCAGGTATGGCAATATACGATACCATGCAATACATAAGATGTGATGTAACAACGATCTGTGTAGGGGAAGCGGCATCGATGGCGGCATTACTACTGGCAGGAGGTAAAAAAGGAAAGAGATATGCTTTGCCTCATTCTACTGTAATGCTGCATCAACCGCTGGGAGGAGTAGAAGGACCTGCAGCAGATATAGAGATAAGATCCAAGGAAATAGTAAGGATAAAACGTATGATCAATTCAATACTCCAGAAACATACCGGGCAGAAATTGGAAAAAATAGAAAAAGATACGGATAGAGATTTCTTCATGCCAGCCGAGCAAGCGCTCGAATATGGAATAATAGATAAGATAATTACTTCAATGACTGAAAGAGGTTAAGCACATGGTAGAGAGATACGAGAAAAGATGTTCATTTTGTGGAAAACCTATGAGTAAGGTAGAAAGGATGATTTCTGGTCCTGGAGTTTACGTTTGTAATGAATGTATAGATCTGTTCCATGAACTTATCCATGAAGAAGATAGAACGAAGTCGAATCTTGAGTTGAAAAACCTGCCTACACCTCAGAAAATAAAAGAACAGCTGGACAATTATGTAATAGGGCAGGAAAAGCCGAAGAGGATCCTATCTGTTGCAGTTTATAATCACTACAAGAGGATCCTATCTGGTGCAAAGATAGATGACGTGGAATTGGAAAAGAGCAATATACTCTTGATAGGGCCAACTGGTACTGGTAAAACTTTATTGGCGAAGACGCTGGCAAGGATATTGAATGTACCTTTTGCCATTGCAGATGCGACTCCATTGACAGAAGCTGGATATGTGGGAGAAGATGTTGAAAACATTCTACTGCGACTCTTACAGGTTGCCAATTTCGATGTTCAGAAGGCGGAAAAGGGAATAATATACATAGATGAGATAGACAAGGTAGCCAGAAAATCTGAAAATCCATCTATAACACGGGACGTTTCTGGAGAAGGTGTTCAGCAGGCATTATTGAAGATCCTTGAAGGAACAGTTGCCAATGTGCCCCCACAGGGTGGGAGAAAACATCCATACCAGGAATTCATAAAGATGGATACGACTAATATCTTGTTCATATGTGGTGGTGCTTTCGACTCGTTGGAAAAGATCGTTGCCCATCGTGTGCGTTCGAAGGTAATGGGGTTTGGTGCAGATGTTTCTAATAATAAGATAAAAGACATTGATGAGTTACTTCAAAACGTGATTCCTGATGATCTCATACATTATGGCTTGATGCCGGAATTCGCTGGAAGACTTCCAGTAATAGGAACTTTGCATTCCCTGGATAAGGAAGCCCTGGTTTCCATTTTGACTGAACCTAAAAATGCGATAATAAAGCAATTTCAAAAGATGTTTGAATTAGACAATATAAAATTGGAATTTACTCAACCTGCTTTAGAGGCTATAGCTCAGAAAGCCATAGAGGTTGGTACCGGAGCTCGTGCTTTGAGAAATGTTGTGGAATCCCTTATGCTGGATGTAACCTTCGAATTACCAAACAGATCGGATGTAGCTGAGATCAAGATAACAAAAGGATGCGTCGAGAGAAATGAGCATCCCTTGATAAAGTTGAAGAAGACCGCATGAATAATAGATGCTGAATTGAAAAATCGTAGAGACAGTCTTCAGACCTGTCCGGTGTAATGGAGTTCTATAATATTACAAAGGCAATAAAGCATACTTATTTATATAGTATAAATATACGAGAGAGGTGAAAAAAGAGATATGCCGATTTACACGTACAAATGTGACAATTGTGGAGAGGAGTTTTCAGTATTACAACATATTTATGATGCTCCCTTAAAGACCTGTCCTATCTGTGGAGGTAGATTGAGAAAACTCATAGGAAATGTAGCGGTTGTTTACAAATCTTCTGGTTTTTACACTACAGATTCCAAAGCCAAACCCAGGGGAGAAACGAGTAGTAAGACTCAAAAGAAGAGAAAGGACCGTCGTTCAGCTTAGAGAGATGATGAATTGAAAGTCTTGTATCTTATAGATGGGACTGGCCTTGTTTATAGAGCGTACTTCGCGATAAAAGACCTTACCACGAGTAAGGGGGAACCTACGAATGCCATTTTCGGTGTCATGAAAATGATAATAAGATTCATAAATGATTACGTTAATAAAAATGAATCTTATTGCGTGGTTGTTTTTGACCTCAAAACTACAACTTACAGAAACATAGAATTGAAAACATATAAGGCTAATCGTCCTAAACCAGATGATGCCCTTTTATCTCAAATAGAACCGATAAAGGAAATGTTCAGGGCATTTGGATTCAAGACATTTGGTTTCGAGGGCTTCGAAGCAGATGATGCTATATCAGCCTTTGCTGCAAAGTTTAAAGATTCTTTCGATAAGATATATATTCTTACATCGGATAAGGATATGATGCAATTGGTAGATGATAAGATAAATATACTTCGCCTTACTCACAGAGGTATAACCGATATGGAGTGTTACGATATTAATAAAGTAAAGGAGAGATTCGGAGTAAAACCCTCTCAAATCGCCGATTTTCTTGGACTTCAAGGAGATGCAAGCGACAACATACCAGGAGTTAGAGGTATTGGTGAAAAGACCGCAGTATCCTTGCTATCGAAATATAGATCTGTTGAGGAAATATATGAGAAGATAGATGAAATAGAAGGGAGAAAAAAAGACTTGCTGCTGAATTCCAGGGATATGGCTTTTCTGAGTAAGAGATTGGCAACCCTACAGACGAATGTTGATCTATCGAATATCGAAATTCGATCTTTGAGATATACTGGTTGGAATGAAGAAAAATTATATGACTTTTTTAAAAAATATGAATTCTTCTCTGCTGTGAAAGAATTGCGATTGACCTCTAAGATCTCTTATCAACAACCATTGAAACGACACTATCTTTTGATAAATTCAAAAGAAACATTCGACGAACTCATTGCATACCTTGAGAAAGCGGATATTATATCTTTCGATACAGAAACTACGGGAAGAGATCCCATAAAAGCGAAATTGATAGGGGTCTCTTTATGTGTTAAACCGGGTACGGCATATTATATTCCCCTCAATCATGAGACGAGCGAAAAGCAACTCGATATGGATGAAGTTTTGAATGCATTGAAGCCCATTCTCGAAGACAGAAATATAATAGGGCAAAATTTGAAGTACGATTACATAGTTATGAGGAAAAATGGGGTACACTTGAGGCATTTGCACTTCGATACACTTCTTGCTTCCTACCTTGTAGATGCCGGTAGAGGTGGGCATTACAATCTCGATACATTGTCCTTGAAGTACTTAAATTACAAGATGATATCTTATGGAGAATTGTTTGGAGCAGAAGATAAAGAGAAAAGTTTTGCTAAAATAGGCATAGAAAGGGCATCAGATTATTCCGCGGAAGATGCGGATGTTGTTATGAAACTCTATCCGATATTAAATGCAAAGATAGAAGAATTGGGAATGAAAGAATTGTTTTATTCAATAGAAATGCCTCTTATTGAAGTCTTAGCGGATATGGAGATGGTAGGAGTTAGAGTAGAGGTCGATAAGTTGGAGGAACTTTCAAAAGCGTATGAAAAAGAGATGAAGCGAATAGAAGAAGAAATATATGCTTTAGTTGGAGAGAAATTTAACATAAATTCTTCGCAACAGGTCAGCCGTATCTTACGGGATGTGTTGAAACTCAAAATGGGACGTAAGACGAAAACTGGTGCTTATTCAACGAGTTCAGATGTGTTGGAAGCACTCGCAGGAGAAAATAATGTGGCGAGGCTAATCTTAAATTACAGAAAACTCGCAAAATTACTTTCTACATATATAAGGAAATTACCCATTATGATAAATGAGGAAACTGGTAAGATACATACATCTTTTAACCAAACTGTTACTGCTACTGGTAGGCTTTCAAGTAGCAATCCGAATCTTCAGAACATTCCGATGCGTAACGAGTTGGGAAGAGAGATCAGAAAGGTATTTGTTCCAGATTCTTCGTACGATTATATGTTATCTTCTGATTATTCTCAAATAGAACTCAGGATATTAGCACATATAAGCAGTGATGAGAATCTTATAGAAGCGTTTAAGAAAGACAAAGACATTCATTCTATTACTGCTGCCAGGATATATGGAGTCGAAGAAGAATTCATAACATCGGACATGAGAAAGATGGGTAAAATGGTGAATTTCGCTACTATTTACGGGGTGAGTGCCTACGGCCTCTCGAGGAGAACAGGAATAAAGGTTTCGCAAGCACAGTCATTCATAGATAACTATTTCAAATCTTATCCAGGAGTAAAAAGATACATAGATGAAACCATTGAATTTGTTAAAAGGAATGGTTATGTGCATACCATCTTCGGCAGACGTAGATATATCCTGGACATAGCGAGTAAGAATCATATGAAACGCGAAGCTGCTATTAGAGCAGCTATAAACATGCCCGTTCAGGGGAGTGCTGCAGATATATTTAAAGTAGCGCTCATAAAGTTATATCAAGCACTCATAAGTGGAGGATGGAAGAGCAGGATCATATTACAAGTTCACGACGAGATCATACTGGAATGCCCAGAAGAAGAATTGGAAGACATAAAGACATTGACGAAAAATGCTATGGAAAGTGTAATACATTTGAAAGTCCCATTGAAAGTTGATTTAGAGTGGGGGAAAAGTTGGTATCAGTGAATCGAGTGTATAGATTTTTCGTGATGCAATTCGTACAAAAAAATACTCCATGATATACTATGATAAATCATATTGCGAATGGAGGTTCTCATAAATGCTTATCGATGTGATTTTGAAAAGATACAGCGTCAGGAGTTACGCAGACAAAGAGGTCCCTGAAGAAATCTTAAAAGAAGTGTTAGAGGCAGGTAGACTTGCTCCCTCGGCTGATAATTACCAACCCTGGAAGTTCGTGGTCGTGAGGGACGAGAAAACAAGAGATCTGTTAATGAAAGCCTCTATGAATCAATCCTTCGTAGCCCAGGCTCCCGTAGTGATCGTTGGCTGTATAATCAGGAGGGGATATCCTATGGGTAATTGGTACGATTCTGCCATATTGGACATAGGATTGGCATTAGATCACATGACTCTTCAAGCAGTCCACTTATGTCTGGGAACATGCTGGATAGGAGCATTTTCCGAGAAAGAAGTGAAGAGAATACTTAATATTCCAAAAGATGTAAGAGTGGCTGCTTTGCTTACCCTGGGTTATCCAAAGCATAAATCTATTCCCTCCAAATCGAGGAAACCGCTCGAAGAAATGGTTTCATTTGAAAGATTTGAGTAATAATCAGGATTATCCTGTGGAAAAGGTCTCATACCCATGCTTTATATCCTAAAAACATTCCGAACACATTTCGCAAACATTCTCAAGGAATTCTTTATCTTCTTTTGTGAAGGGAGAAAGGAAATTTGAATCTATATCGAGTTCCCCCACAATTTTTTTGTTTTTGAAGATTGGCACTACTATTTCAGATCGTACTTCTGGATTGCAAGAAAGGTAATTCGCTTCCTTTGAAACATCCTGTACGATAAACGTATCCATCTTTTCCACAGCCTGACCACATATCCCCTTGCCAATGGATATTCTAACATGTTCTGTTGGCTCTCCCACATACGGACCGAGGACAAGTTCTTTTTTGGATTCATCGAGGATGTAGAATCCTACCCAATTGTAATGGCCAACATTATCGATGAACAATTGACAAATGGCTTTAAACTTTTCATAACTATTACACGGTACATCTATGATCTCTTTTACCCTGCCGAGAAGAAAGTCAAACAACTGCATTTTATCTTTCATTTCTTCATCTTTTTCATTCAGTGAGAGCATTTCTCGGGTTGCTACAACATCTATCCCGGTCTCGCACACATCTTTAACTATTACTTCTCCACACTTAATGGGAGCATTTACTTCTACATCAGAGAGTGTTCTTAGACATTCCTTTATCAGTGACTTAGAGATAGGTTTAGCGGTCTTCACAGGTAATCTCTTAAGAGCAGCACCTTTTATCCTTACAGTGGTTGTAACAACTCTAAGGGGATTTTTGAATTCCTGAATGGCATACCTTGCCCCCAGAGGACATTCATTCCCTTCTACCTTGATCACTTCATCATTTTCCACGGTTAATTTTACTCTACAACCTTTAGGACACATTATACAGGTAAATGTTTTTTGCATTATTTTTCTATCCTTTCGAGTGCAAAAGTCATACTACCGGTTTCTCTGGCAAATAAGAGGTCCTTTACTCTGACCCGTTTTACGATCATCTCTGCTGGAGTAACATAACGAATTGGGAATCTCTTTCCTGACTCTTTAATGATCAAATCTGCTCTACCAAGAGGTTGTGTACTTCTCATATAGAATTCAACACCTCTCGAAGCACTAATATAATTTGGGACAACATATCTTATATATTCGCCATTTCTAACTTCTATTTTGGATTCCTCTTGTAACTCGTTCATAGCAAAAAAAGCTGCGTTCTCTCCAGCGATTTCTGATTCTCTTGATACATTATCTACCATGTCATGTATCTGTAAGACATTCCCCCCTGCGAAAATTCCCGGCATAGATGTTTGACGTGCTTCATCTACGATTGGTCCCCCTGTTTTTGACAATTTAATATTTATTTTCCTCGATAATTCATTTTCGGGGATCAAACCAACGGAGAGAAGTAAAGTGTCACACTCCGTTTCCCACTTATCTTTTAATATAGGTCTTTTCCTTTCATCTACTCTACTTACCATCACCGATTTAATTCTCTTGTCGCCCTTTATCTCTGTGATCGTATGACCTAAATACAACGGTATACTGTTATCTTCGAGACATTGAACTCTGTTCCTCGTCAAACCCGTGGGATATGGCATTATCTCTGCTACACCTTCTACTTTAGCTCCTTCCCAGGTCAATCTTCGCGCCATTATCATACCTATATCACCTGACCCAAGAATGAAGACCTTCTTCCCTATCATCAAACCTTCTATGTTAACAAGCCTTTGCGCCGTCCCTGCTGTCATAATACCGGCTGGTCTTGTTCCAGGTATAGCTATCGCACCTCGGGTTCTCTCACGAGCCCCCATTGCCAGAACTACAGATTTAGCTCTTATATAGTAAATCCCATCTTTTTTACTCGATACCAGAATCTCTTTGTTGTTATTTATATCGAGGACCATCGTGTTAAGTTTTACATCTACGTTCTTTAGTGTATTGAATTTTTTTATGAATCTTTCTGCATATTCTGGACCGGTTAGTTCCTCCCCAAAGTAGTGAAGACCAAACCCGTTGTGTATGCATTGTTTTAGTATACCACCCAATTCTTCATCTCGCTCGATTATCGTAACATCCCTTGCTCCTGCTTGACTTGCAGATATAGCCGCCGCCAAACCGGCAGGACCTGCTCCTATCACAACTACATCTCTATTCACTCTCTTCATAGTACGTCTTCTCCTTCGTATTGCCAACAACGATTTCTGAATCAATACTCTTTTTGGTTATTTCCGTTATGGGCTTCTTCAACTCTTCCGCAAGTATTTTCATTATCCACGGTGTGCAAAAACCACCCTGACACCTTCCCATGCCGGCACGGGTTCTGAATTTTATACCATCGAGGGTAGTAGCTCCTCTTCTTATGGCTTCCCTTATTTCAGCTTCACTGACCATCTCACATCTGCATATTACCCTACCGTATGCAGGATCTTTTTCCCACAATTGCTCAGTTTCTTCTGGGGTCATCTCAGAGAGGCGTCTCGGGGCCTTTCGTATTGGATCGAATTGTTTTTTTGTATGAACTGAAAATCTATTTTTGAACACATTTCCAACGTATTCCGCTATCGCTGGAGCCCCTGTTAAGCCAGGAGATTGTATGCCCGCCAGGTGAAAAACTCTGTTATCTTTCGGTGACCATCCTATGACGAAGTCTCCCGATATATCTTTTGCTCTTAAACCTGTGAACTCCGTGATAACGAGGGATAGATCTATGTCGGGATATATCTTCTTTATACTTTCTTTTATCTTTTCCAATCCTTCGTAAGTAGTTGCAGTAGAAGGTGTATCGATGTTTTCACTTGTGGGTCCAAGTATAACTGTTCCCTCAATTGTAGGCGCAACCAATATACCTTTGGATACAGGTGTTGGAATGGGAAAATTAACTTTCGTTATTCCCTTACACAATTCCTTATCTCCCAAAAAGTATTCTCCCTTGTAGATCTTTATCTTTATATATGTATCACCAAAAAGGTTGGCTATCTTGCCACTGTAAATACCAGCACAATTTATAACCAGATCGGCAAGAAAGATACCATCTGTAGTTATAACATTTATATGATCATTGAGCATCTCGACAGAAATTACCTTTGTATTGAAATGAAAATTGACACCGTTATGTCTTGCATTTTCAAATGCAGATATAGCCAGAAGATAAGGTGAAACGATACCTACCATTGGGGCATCGAGTGCAGCAATAATATTCTTATTCAATATGGGTTCTATAGAGCGCGCCTCATCTCCACTTATTATCTTCAATCCTTTAACGTTATTCTTCTTCCCCTGTTGTTTTAATTGATGTAATATCTCCACATCTTTTTCTTTACAGGCCAACACATAGGCACCTATTCTCTTGAATGGTACATCCAGTTCTGTACACCATCTTTCCATTGCTCTATTACCCAAAACCTCGAATTTAGCTCTCAGAGTCCCTGGTGTACTCGTATATCCCCCATGAACGATACCACTATTGGCCTTCGTAGTACCCCAACCGACATCTGCTTCTTTCTCTACAACGTCTATTGAAATCTCCTCAAAACGTGATAGTTCTCTTGCTACGCAAGTTCCTATAACCCCAGCACCAATGATCAGCACATGTTTTTTCTTCATATCTACCTCCTTTGCTAAAAGAGATTTTGGAATTTCACCCCGAGATTACCCTTTTATCCCAGAACCAACAAGGCTTTTCACAACATGCTCACGAAATAGTTGATTCATCATTTTTTTATTCTACATGCCCGAAGAAATTGAACCGCCTTATCGGCAAAATCAGTAATAACACCATCTACGTTATATACAAAATAAAAACGGTATAGTTCTTGCTCAAATGTTTGATAAACTCCTGGCAGTAAATCATCAGCACGAAAAGTATAAGGATGAACTACTAATCTACTATCATGTGCCCAAAGCACATATGCGGGATTTTTCTCGATGATCCACTTAGAAGGACCAATGCCATTAGCATATGCTGAAATTTCCTTAAGACCTTCTTTTGTCCACATAGATGAAAAAGATCCTCCACTACCTACAAGTTGAATAAAAGGCAGATTAGTACCCAGTTCAAAGCGAAGTTTTTTGAGAGAAGAAGGATCAAAACATTCAATGTATGCTTTAACATTCTCTCCCTTATATCCATATCGATTTAGAACATCGAGCAATTTTTTCTCCATTGGCTTT
>QNAT01000014.1 GCA_003641555.1 Thermotoga sp. | reverse complement strand
TTCGAGGAAAAATGTGTTAAGAAAATGATACTGTCTGAGCGAAGCGAGTTTATCATTTTTAACATTTTTACGAAGAATTTTAGCAAATTTCGTACTAGCCTTGATTTTTTCTTTGGTTCGTTTGACTTGTATCAAGACAAAAGAAATGAACATGATATAGGGTATTTGAAAATAGAATGTTAAGATAAGATCGTTTCAAAAAAGTCGTAGGGACAGGTTTTTAAACCTGTCCGATTCACCGTAGGTGAATGACGTTATGGAACTTCGTTCCATCGGACAAGACTAAAGTCATGTCCCTACGGTTATGGGTATGTATAGTGCAAGATGAAATTGTTCTATTGGGTTTTGACTTTAAGTCGGCATTACGAAATTTACGTTAAGGAATTCGAGGAAAAATGTGTTAAGAAAATGATACTGTCTGAGCGAAGCGAGTTTATCATTTTTAACATTTTTACGAAGAATTTTAGCAAATTTCGTACTAGCCTTGATTTTTTCTCTGGTTCGCTTGACTTGTATCAAGACAAAAGAAATGAACATAAATTGGTGGATCAAAAACATCTTGACTTTTTACAAATTTCATACTACGCTGTACAATAAATAACGATAACTACTCAGAAATACCTTCTATATCTGTTCTCAACAGGGTGTATCGCTTTCCTATTCCTTCCTTTATAATGCCGTCTACTTGCATTATCGTTAGAAGATATGCAAGTCTGCCGATTGGGATCTCGGTTTCCAATGCTATCTTGTCAAACGTATCTTTACCTTCCATTATGGCATTCACTATCTGTAACTGTTCTGGCTTCAAAACCACTTTTTTTCCTTCGATAGATTTCTTGGGCAATAGATGTTCGTAATCTATCAGTACATCTTCAGGGGAAGTTACCAATTTTGCCCCTTCCTGGATAAGGCGATTCGTCCCCTTGCTGTTGATCCTATTTATGTTGCCTGGAACCGCGAAGACATCTCTATTCTCGCTCAATGCGATCCTGGCTGTGGATAAAGAACCACTCCTACTGGCCGCTTCTATTACTATCACTCCAAGGGAGATACCAGCTATGATCCTATTTCTACGAGGAAAATTCCATTTGTATGGACGTGTACCGAAAGGGAATTCTGTGATGATGCACCCCTGCTTCTTAACTTCCTCATAAACCCTCAAGTTATACGAAGGATAAACGATATCCATCCCGCACCCAGAAACACCAATGGTATATCCCCCAAAATTAACAGCGGTTTTGTGTGCAACACTGTCTATACCCTTTGCAAGTCCACTTATTATTACTACATCGGATTCAACCAGTTTTCGAGCAATATTTTCAGCACAGGCAGCACCATAATCTGTCATCTTCCTTGAACCAACGATCGCGATCACTAAATTGTGTTTCAGGATATCTACGTATGTCCCCTTGGCATATAACAGGATAGGAGGATAATATATTTCCTTCAAGCGAAAGGGATAAAGTGAGGAATCATAAGTCATTATATCTACATCGTATTTTTTTATCTTTTCTATCTCTCTTTTTAATTTATCTTCATCTTTCTTTTCAAGAAATACTTTGTATTTGAGAGTTGATACCCCTTCTATTCTCTTTATTTCATTTATCGAAGCATTATAAGCATGAGATATATCCCCGCTAAATGCTTCTATAATATGTTTAACTTCATCTCCTCCAAAAGAGGAAAATAGATTAAATCCTAACCAATAGAAGATTTCTTTATTCATCATTCAATAAAGAATAACCACAGCAACGCTGTATTCTTTCTCATGAGATATAGAGATATTCACAACGGTTATCCCCTTTTGATTCTTGAATTCTTCAATAATTTCATTCGATGCTAAATATGGTTTACCATTGTCATCGTCCAATATCTCTATTGCCTTGAAGGGAATAGCGCCCAGGCCCACCCCAGCTGCCTTCAAAAATGCCTCCTTTGCCGCGAATCTTCCTCCATAATACTGAAGGTTCCCTCTCCTCTTACTTCCTATTTCATGTTCCCTGTTGCTGAACAATCTTTTTTTCAAGGGATCAGAATCAAGTCTGCGGTTCAAAACGATATCGATACCGACTCCTAAACATGTCATGACGAAATAACGATCATTGGTTGATCAGTTTCAACATTTTCCCCTTTTGTCACACTTATATTCTTTACAACACCCCCACAGGGAGAAAGGATATTGTTTTCCATCTTCATCGCCTCCAATACGAGGAGTAGATCTCCGTTCCTTACCGCTTGTCCTTCTTTTACCTTTATGTCCACTATTACTCCAGACATAGGGGCTTGAACTACTTCTTCTTTTTCCTGAATTTCTTTATTTGGTGGCACTTTTGGTTGTGCAGATATGGATGGTGTTGGCTGAGGAGAAGAAAATACTTGCTGTTGCACAGGTTGTTCTACAATTGACGTTTCAGATGTAGATATATTTTTGGACTGCTTCCCTTTTGTTATCTCTTCCACTTCTACTTCATAAGATTTTCCATTCACAGTTATGAGAAATTTACGCTTCATCTATCCCAGATACCTCCTCAAATTATTAAACTCATTGTATTTATATTGATACCTTCTTATGTCGTTTTACCTCCCAGGTCTCGTATCTCATGCGCTTCCATCGAGAAAGATGCCTTGTTCTTTCTGCCTTTTTCACCTTCGTGACCTTCCATCCCTCTCCCAGAATAGCCGACACTGCTGCAGCTATAACAACCTTTATATCTTCGGGTTCCTCTTCTGGTTTATATCTTGTGGTTCTAATATGAACATGCCCTTTTCCCGCCGCTCTGTTCAATATCCTACCAAATATATATATTATGAGAGAAGTAATGGTAAGACCTGAGAAGACAATAAGCATACCTGTTATTGTTATTCTTATTACTTCGTTCATCACAATTTTCCCTTCATTTAATTATTCGCCACGAATGAACACGAACCTCAATCGATGTTAGATTTAGATTGAAATGCTCATTAACCCATCTACACATTTACTCATCTGCCCATTTAACATCATAGTGGTATATTATTGTGTTTTTTCTTTGGCAAAAACTGCCGTTTGTTTATAGTAGCATCTAATGCTTTGACTATATATTTACGCATCTCTGTAGGTTTTATCACTGCATCTACATATCCTCTGCTCGCCGCAACATAAGGATTCGCAAATCTCTCTTTATAATCGGATATCTTCTCTGTTCTCACTTTTTCAGGATCATCTGCGTTCTTTATATCCCTTGCGAATATAATATTCGCTGCTCCCTCAGGTCCCATAACTGCTATCTCTGCAGTGGGCAATGCGAATACTTGATCTGCGCCCAAATGCTGGCTTCCCATTGCTATATACGCTCCCCCATATGCCTTGCGAAGGATTACTGTGATCTTCGGTACAGTTGCCTCCGAGTAAGAGAATAGTAATTTAGCGCCATGTCTTATTATTCCTCCGTATTCTTGCTGAACTCCTGGAAGGAACCCGGGAGTATCTACAAAAGTTACGATAGGTATGTTAAAGGCATCCAGGAACCTTATGAATCTTGCTGCTTTATCCGATGCATTTATATCGAGTGCACCTGCAAATATTTGCGGTTGGTTTGCCACTACACCAACACTGTATCCATTAAAACGAGCAAAACCCACACTCATATTCTTCGCATATCTCTCATGTACTTCTAAAAATGATCCTTCATCTACAATACATTTTATAACCTCTCTGACATCATAAGACTTTGTAGGAACGGTGGGTATGACCTCATTCACTTTCGGATTGGTATCGAGAGATTGCTCACATTCTTCACAGGATGGTTCCTCGGAATTGTTTTGTGGAATATAGGAAAGTAATTTTCTCACCTGTTGCATCGCTTCTTCTTCTGTGGATGCAAAGAAATGTGCATTTCCACTCTTTGTGTTATGTACAATTGCACCTCCTAAATTCTCTTGATCTATCTCCTCCCCAGTAACTGCCTTTATCACCTGAGGACCAGTTATGAACATTCTGGATATCTTATCTACCATGAAGACAAAATCTGTTATGGCAGGAGAATACACCGCTCCTCCTGCACTCGGCCCGAGTATTACGGAGATCTGAGGGATGACGCCAGAAGCGATAGTATTCCTGTAGAATATTTCGCCATATCCGTAAAGTGAGTCCACACCTTCCTGTATCCTTGCCCCTCCAGAATCGTTTATACCTATGATGGGCATGCCATTTTTCAAGGCAAAATCTTGAACTTTGCAGATCTTCTTTGCGTGCATTTCTCCCAACGACCCGCCCTGAACGGTGAAATCCTGAGAGAAAATCGCCACGGGTCTACCATTGATCTTACCCCAACCGGTTATCACTCCATCGGCAGGAAGGGCCTTTTTATCAAGGCCGAAATAGGTGGAACGATGCTTTACAAGCATATCGAATTCCACGAAGGAATCTTTATCCAATAGTAAGGCTATTCTTTCCCGAGCGGTATGTTTTCCCAGACTATGCTGCTTTGCTATCCTTTTTTCTCCACCACCTTTTAACACTTCTTCCTTCTTTTCTTTCAGAGTTTTGTTTAAGTCCTCTATATCAACCATTTTCAACCTCCTCGACGAATTCCATGAGTATTCCCCCTGTATCTTTAGGGTGAGTGAAAAAAACCTTGCTACCGTGAGCTCCTTTCGATACCGAATCTCCTAATATCCTTATGCCTGCTTTTCTCATATTCAGAAATACCTCTTCTATATCTCTGACCTCAAATGCTATGTGGTGTATACCTTCTCCCCTTTTATCTATAAATTTAGCAATACTGCTCTCTTTTGAAGTAGGTTCGACTAATTCGAGTCTCATATTCTCCAGTTCGAGGAAAGCGACTTTTACCTTTTGTTCTTCGACTACCTCAGTTTTGGTGCTCTTCAGCCCTAACGAATCTTGATAAAATTTGATCCTATCATCTATACTTTTCACTGCTATACCTATATGAGATACTTTATCTATTGACATTCGTCTTCACCTTCTTTCCCATCGAGGAAATTTTTCAGTATCCTAATGTACATTTCATGTCTATTGAGTGAATCGAGTTCTTCATTGGAAAGACCTTCTAACGTTTTAGACAGTGAAGCTTCAAATTTCGCCAACATATTTCCTTTTACCTTCATCAGTTTCCTTAGCCTTTCCCTGTCTTTTATCTTTTTTGAGGATAAGAGATATCTTCTATGTCTTTTGAGTTCCTTTACAAGTATATCTATTCCAACATTTTCAGTAGATATGACTTTTAAAATGGGGGATTGCCATTTCCTCACTGCTCTTGTGCTCATCATTACCCTCAACTGTTCTACCATTTTATCCGCTCCTCGCTTATCTGCTTTGTTAATGACAAATATATCAGCCATTTCAGTCATTCCAGCCTTGTATGTTTGTATTCCATCGCCCTGCTCGGGCATCAATACGAGGACTGTGGTATCCGAAATGTCGAATATGTCCAGATCTATCTGTCCCGCACCAACGGTCTCAACAATCACGATATCGTATCCAAATGCCAATGCCAGGTCTATCATATCTATTAAGTGATAAGAAACACCACCATTAGATCCTCGAGTAGCCACACTCCTTATGAAAACATTATCGTTTGTAGCATACCGCTGCATCCTAACCCTATCTCCTAATATGGCGCCTCCGCTGAGTTTGCTGGTCGGGTCTACAGCAAAAACAAAAACTCGTTTATTATCTGTAGAAAACGGGTCAATGAGTTTATCGATAAGCGTACTCTTTCCAACTCCAGGAGCGCCAGTAATACCTATTATCCATGGTTCTGATTCACTTTTCATATTCTTTTCGGATTTGATGCGATCCACCAATTCTGATGCCCCATTTTCAACAAGGGTCATTGCTTTAGCCAATGCCATCTTATCCCCATCTTTAAATCTATCAATAAGAGTATCTACATTCGATCTCAAATCCATCACACTCTATCCGGGAATTTGTTCTTTAAAAAACTTACGACTTCATCGGTAGGTGTCCCAGGTGTAAACACATGTTGAATCCCGATCTCATTCAACTTCGGAATATCATCTTCTGGAATCACTCCACCTGCAAACACAAGGATACCTGCGGTTTTCTTCTCTTTGAGTAGCTTCATTATTTCAGGAAATAGGCGCATATGAGCACCGGATAATATAGACAAGCCTATGACATCAACGTCCTCCTGTATGGCTGTGTTCACGATCTGTAATGGGGTTTGTCGCAGTCCTGTATATATTACTTCGATACCCGCATCCTTCAACGCATGGGCCACAACCTTCGCTCCTCTATCATGGCCATCGAGCCCGGGTTTTGCGATCAACACTCTGAGTTTCCTCTTCATAGTTCTATCACCTCTCTGTATTCGCCAAATACCTCCCTCAAAGCATTTGATATCTCCCCCACTGTTGCATAATCATGCACTGCTTTTAAGACAAAAGGCATGAGATTTTCATCTGTTTCTGCTGCCCGTTTTATTTCATCCAGGTCCTTTTTTATGCTACCATTATCTCGTTCTTTCTTCAATTTTTTCAATTTTTCTATCTGTTTTCTTTCTACATCGGGATCTACTCTCATTATACCAAGTTTTTGCTTTTCTTCACCCATTGTGTATTTGTTTACACCGACTATTACCCGTTTTCCAGATTCCCATTCTTTCTGGTATTTGTAAGCGCTTTCGTGGATCTCACGCTGGACATATCCTTCCTCTATGGCATTCAACATACCTCCCATTTCTTTTACCTTATCTATGTATTTCTTTGCCTGCTTTTCCATTTCGTCTGTTAAAGACTCAACATAATAAGAACCCGCCAATGGATCAGCCGTATTCGCAACGCCCGTTTCGTAGGCAAGTATCTGCTGTGTACGCAGTGCTATCATTACCGATTCTTCAGTTGGAAGAGAAAGAGCCTCATCTCTTGAATTGGTATGCAGGGATTGCGTTCCTCCTAATACGGCAGCCAAAGCCTGGTAAGCAACACGAATGATATTGTTGTTCGGCTGCTGAGCAGTGAGGGTAGAACCCCCGGTTTGGGTATGGAATCTCAATTTCCAGGCATCGGGATTTGATGCATTGAATTCATTTTTCATGATCTTTGCCCACAGCCTTCGAGCAGCTCTGAACTTCGCTATTTCCTCGAAAACATCGTTGTGAGCAGCAAAGAAAAAGGATATCTGCTTTCCAAGAATGTTTACATCCAGTTTTCTGGAAACTGCATGCTTAACGTATTCTATACCATCAGCAATGGTGAATGCCAATTCTTGAGCAGCGGTTGCCCCAGCTTCGCGCATATGATAACCGCTAATACTTATGGGTTTCCACATTGGCAGATTGGTTGCTGTGTACTCCAATATATCTGTGGTAAGACGCATGGATGCCTTTGGTGGATAAATGTATGTACCACGCGCTATATATTCTTTCAATATATCGTTTTGAATAGTACCTCTCAATACTTTTCTATCTATTCCTTGCTTTTCAGCAACGGCGATGTACATGGCGAGTAATATCATCGCCGTAGAATTTATCGTCATGGAAGTGCTAACCTTATCCAGAGGAATATCACCGAATAAAACTTCCATATCTCTGAGAGAATCTATTGCAACACCTACTTTCCCAACTTCTCCTACCGATAGAGGGGCATCAGAGTCATAACCTATTTGTGTTGGAAGGTCAAAGGCAACGGATAATCCAGTTTGCCCCTGCTCTAAGAGGTATTTGTATCTCCTATTCGTTTCTTCGGCTGAACCAAAACCCGCATATTGACGCATCGTCCAGAGTCTCCCCCTGTACATCGTTGGATATATGCCGCGGGTATACGGGTATTCGCCAGGAAAACCGATAGATTTATCGTATTCGAGATCCTCTATATCTACAGGTGTGTAAACACGTTTAACAGGAGTACCAGAAGGGGTTTTGAAATCCTTCATTCGTTCTGGATGCTTTTCCATAAAACTTCTCGTTTTCATATCCCAGTTCTCTTTTTTCTTCTTTAGGTCATCCAACTTCGATATGTCAAACATCGTTTTACTCCTTTTTCACAGTAAATTTATTTATAAGAATCTCTTTATTTTACTGTTCTTCTTCCAATTCGAGTACCAATCTTCCCACATTTTGCTCTTTTTGTTCATCAGCAATTCCTTCTCTATATCGCCTCTGACCTTAGAAAATGCCTTCACTTCCTGTTGAACATGCCCTGTTACTTTCATCACATGCCAACCATATTTTGTTTTCAAAGGACCTATTACCTCGCCCACTCTGGTGTTGAATGCAATGTTATCGAACTCTTCACCCAACATTTTTCTCGATACCCAGCCCAGATCTCCATTGGTCTTCTTACTGTATTCATCCGTGGAATACTTCTGAACCGCATCAGAAAAACTGATCTTTCCACTCTTTATTTTATCTGCCACATCCTTTGCTGATTTTTCAT
Source organism: Thermotoga sp. (assembly GCA_003641555.1). GTDB lineage: Bacteria > Thermotogota > Thermotogae > B3-G13 > B3-G13 > B3-G13. The sequence goes on along the minus strand of QNAT01000014.1, from coordinate 2,532 downwards.
CTTTCAACATTATATAAGAAACTCTTACTTTTTCTGGTTCAGTGAACTCCGTAGCATTTTTGGTGTAATAATCCTTTGCTTCTTCTTCTGTTACCGTAGCATTAGCGGTAACCTTTGCCTTCAATTTTTGCACCCTCAATTGCTCGAGTATAACGGGTTTTAATCGTTCTTTGAATTGAGATAAGTCTTTATATCCCTTACTCTGTAGGTATTTCAAGAATTCTTCTTTGGTTATATGATTCTGAGTTATCACACCCTGTATAGCATTTTCTATAGTAACATTGATCTCAGAGGCACTAACCGTTATACCCATCTTTTCTGCACCCTGGAGTAAAAGATGTTCATCTATTATATTCGATAGCACGGCGTTTTTGTACTTCCTCAGAAAAGCAAAGCCTTCCTGTGTATTTATCAACGTCTGAACGAATACGGGATAAGACCTTTCCAGTGTTTGAACGATCTGTGGAAGTTCTGCACGCCCGTTCAACTCCGACATATGTATTGCCTCGCCATTTACGAGAGCCACGACTGTATCAGTGGCTGTTTCATTTCCGTAAAGTGAAACGAAAGAAAATAGAGAAAAAATTACACACACGAAAATTGCCAGATACTTCATCAATGTTCACCTCTCTCAACGATTTTAGCCTCTTCCCACAAAGAATTTAAAACACTTAGAGGCTGATCCATTACAGATAAACCACGTTCTTCCAGTTTCTTTTCGATATAAGAAAATCTCATTATGAAACGTTCTGTTGCCTTCCTTACCGCTTTCTCTGGATCTACTGATAGAAAGCGAGACAAATTGACCACTGCAAAGAGAAGATCTCCGATCTCATCTTCATACCTTTCTTTACTCTTAGATTTTATTTCTTCTTTTATCTCATATAACTCTTCTTCTACCTTCTTAAGAACATCATCTACATTTGTCCAATCGAAGCCAACTCTTCCCGCATTTTCTTGTATCCTATGAGCTGATGTAAGCCCGGGCAAAGCATGATTCACGTTTCCCAATGTCTTAGATACTGCCTTCTCATTCTTAGACTTCGTCTTCTCCCACGATGTGTAAGGGAAATTCTCATCATGAATGTTTCCAAAGACGTGCGGATGGCGGAAGATCAATTTATCAGACAAGGTTTTACACACATCATCGAATGTATACTTTTTTTCTTCTTCTGCTATTTCTGCATGAAAAATAACCTGAAGCAGCAGATCTCCCAATTCTTCTCTGAGTTTTTCATCGTCTCCAGATTCTATAGCATCTACTACTTCAAATGCCTCTTCCACAACATAGGGTTTTAGAGTTTTATGAGTTTGTTCTCTATCCCATTTGCAACCATTCTCTGCTCTAAGTCGCTTCATAATTCGAAGCAGTTTATCGATACCTTTGGACATATTTCACACCTTTCGTTTGATCGCAGAGATCTCTACCACGTCTGATGCATTTTCCGCAATATCAGATATATCTGCTATGGCTTTAATGAGTTCACGCAACTGCAATTTATTCGCAAGAGAAATATCCAGTGAATATACCTTTCTCACCAGATTGCGTTCTACTGAATCTACCTTACTTTCCCTCTCTTCTGTTCTGCGACATTCCAAAACCGTTCTTTCGATGTCATTAAAAAGATATTTCACCGCATCTCTCAGGGAAAGGCATGTTTTCAAGCACTCATCTATGAGAACCTTTAGGTCTTCTTTGATCTCCTCGGGAATCTCGATATGCTGAAGCAGGAGTTCATCTACGCAGCTCTCTCCTCTATTTGCCACTCCATCCACGGCTTCCAGAACCTTCAGTAGATCCCCACGTGAAGATGGCATCAAAGCCCCTTTAAACAATACCAGTTCCAATTCCTTCCTCACATCGTCTGCTTCACTCTCCGAAGCATGGGTCCTGGATTCGAATTGCCTGGCCCCTTCCATATCATTCTCAAAGTATTTTAAGAAGCAGTCTTTGAAATTGTTCAGGGTCTCCAGAACCAATTCTGAATGAAGGCACATCTTGGAGATGATATCTTTCTCTTTTTTCCCTGTTATTATCAAAGTTTTTACCTCCTTTCGATCTTTTATTTTTCACTAAATTCAAATGTTAAATTATAAATGTTGAATGTTAGATTGAATGCCCATCTATCATCTTTTTTACTTCGTTGTCCTGTTCGTGTTAATTCGTGGATAGTGCAAATTTCCTAATACCAGCTTAAAGTCAAAACCTCGGTGGGATACATTGTCTTTTTATGGATCAATTTTCAATGACCGTGCTGGATCGATTTCATCTTGCACTATATATACCCATAACCGTAGGGACATGACTTCAGTCTTGTCCGATGGAACGAAGTTCCATAATGTTATTTACCTATGGCGAAACGGACAGGTTTAAAAACCTGTCCCTACGATTTTTTGAAACGATTGTATCTTAACATTCTATTTTCAAATACCTTTGTTTTGCAATACTCCTAATTATGTTCATTTCTTTTGTCTTGATACAAGTCAAACGAAACAGAGAAAAAATCAAAACCCCAACGGGATACACTGTCT
>QNAT01000013.1 GCA_003641555.1 Thermotoga sp. | reverse complement strand
TTCACCTTTAGGCTTTTTTCTGCTTCGCCTTCTCCTAATTTCATCAGGATTATATCCCTTTTTAATCGGAACTTTTTCCCTTTTATCTTTACTATTTCCCATTTTCAACCTCCTCTCCGATAAATTTCCTATACATTTCTTTAAATTTCATAACTAACTTTTCTCTTTCTTCTTTAGAAGTAGTAAAGGCAATGCGGCGAATAGGGAGTTGTTTAAGATACAAGGGTTTATGGATAAAATGTCCATTTAGCTTAGGAACAGTAATAACTTGAAATATTAAATCAAGGAGTCTGGAATTAAGAATTGCCAAGAGATATGTATAGGTAAGGTTAGAATTAGAAGGTAATGAAATTCCACAACTTGTATCCAAGTAAAGATAATTCCCATTATCCAAATAAAACTCACATCGAACAGAGTTTTCTTGAACTACAAGTTTATTGCTAATCTGATGATTTACGTTTCTTTGATTCCAAAGTTCAAACCAATTTTTATTAGAATCTTCAAAGTATGAACGCCTAGCAAGATTATTGCGATGCTTATTCAAGTATTTATAACTCTTTGGTGCTATTTTTTCGAATGCTGTTTCATTTAAGTGAAGGATTTGTCTATCTGTTTGTTTAGCATAAGGGTATATTAATAAAGTTCCATCCCAGCAAGACTCGTAACGATCAACTGCTTTACCTCGTAATGCAGGCCAAACAATAGGTTCAGTGATAAGCTGTTTACCAAATTCAGTTGAAGCATCAATCAAGAATACTTCATTCTTACCCGTGACAATTCCTTCAGCAATGAATTCTGCTATGCTTTCTAATCGGACAATATTGGGTGACGATATTATGCGCTCAAAATTCAAGTATTTTTCACTGATCAACCAATTATTCTTAGCTAAATGAGATTGAACAAGCTCTACAGCTTCACTTGAAAGATCATGACCGAGAGTTATCCTCAACTTATGATTGGATTTTGGCATTACTTTTCGAACTTGTAAGATACAAGTATAATTTGTAGCCTTTTCGAATACAAGATCATGTTGAAAATCATGTAAACTGACTAACTCATAGGAAAGAAGAACGTTCCTTAATCTCTTCCCATAAGCACGTTTCATAAAACCACTGGGACAAATAAAAGTTACTGTTTTATCCTTACCTACCATAAATAAAGCCTGTTCCCAAAATGGTATATACATGTCAAATTTACCCTTACAAGTTACAAAAGTAAAACGTAAATATTCTTTGGTTTCTTTAAAACCATGAAATCCTATATACGGTGGATTTCCTATCACTGCATCGAAGCCTGGATTCTCCTTTCTTCTATGATCTTCGAAGAAAATCTCAGGGAATTCCAATTCCCAGTGGAAGAATCGCTTTTCTTCTGCGATTTCTTGGGCTTTTCTGAAATAGGGTTCTTGTTTTAATTTATTCCATTCTTCAGTAGATGTCCTAAGATTGTTTTGAAGTTGCTGGTATTTGACAATATCAATTTCATTACCAAAATATATGCTTGTCCATATATCTGCTACATCTTTGAATCGAGAAATTATATTCCTGAACTTCTCGTAAAACTGCTCCTTTTCTTTGATCTGCTCGACTGTCTTCGATGGGATACCTTCGATCTGAGCAAATGCACCCACAAGGACATTAACTTTCTCCTCGAAGGACTTCTCAAATAAGCCAATTTGATTTGGATTAGTTGCTAATTTTTGCCTTTTCTTTCTCAAATCAGGAAGATTTTTCAAATTTTCTATTCTCGCCCCGATCAAGGAATTACCACATCTTAAATGGTGATCAAGAAAATTAAGAGGGTAATTTTTAGAGGCTGTATAGAGCCATAGTGAAACCTTTGCCAATTCTACCGCCAGAGGATTGAGATCCACCCCAAATATGCACCTTTCTACGACCTCTCGTCTCGCCCAGCGGATATCCTCTTCTAATTCCTCTGGTTCATTCCCATAAGATATGGGAGATTCCTTAGAAAGCATCTTTCTATTTTCTTCCTCAAGAGGTTCTCCACCAAGAACTCTGAGGAGTTCATGAGCCAAATAATCTGTTGCTTCTACTAAAAAATGCCCACTTCCCATAGCAGGGTCAAGAACTTTGATGGAAAGTATTTCATCTACAAAGTCCTCTTCAACATTTCTTGATTTCCTTTCATAGAATTCTCGGTTGTATCCCCTTGCCTTCTTGTATTTTTCTTCAATTCCTTTCTTTCTATCAATAATTTTCCTTCTTTTCTCTTTTATCAATGGGCCCAATGTATTTTCAACGATATATTTAACAATGTAATCAGGAGTGTAATAAGAGCCGGTTACCTTGCGTTCTCCTTTATCAGCAGCAAGATAAACTTTAGCAGGTTCTTCGTCTGTGATTTGGAGTTTGTGTTCTAAAAGCCCTTCGTAAATAGAACCCAAGTGTCTTATATCAAGACTTCCATAATCGATATACGCTTTATCTTTAGAACGAGAACGTGTTAGAAGATCAATGGCTTTAGCAATGTAAAGATCACCTATCCTATATCTTTCCAAAAATTTGTGCTTCTCTGGATTGAAGAGTCCGCCATTGTAAGGAGGAACCTCGAGTTCTTCATTCCCGGAGTTTACGAGTTCAAACAATTCCTTTAGTCTATCCCAATACCTATGAGTTGAAGTAGGAATAATTTCATTTTCATCCAATCGTTTTGCTATATCTTTTTTGATGGCCTCCATACTATAGTAAGCAGAGTTTTCTCTTACAGGAAGCAGATTGCGATATTCGGCATAAAGGATGAATAAAAGACGGTATAGAAGGATAAGGCAATTGTCATAGACTTCTTTCAAATCATTCTCACCAAGATCGTTCATCTCCAAGAAACCCTCCGCAAGATATTCCAACGCCTTGTAGACGTTTTCTTTAAGTTCTTTTCCTACTGCCTTCGCGTAGTTTATGCTTCCTGTATACACTTTTTCAACAAAATCGGGAAAGGCATCTTTTCTAAAGAAAAGATAAAAATATTTAAAATTGTCTACAGACCTGTTCTCGACGAGCTCTTCCAGGTCTATCTCATAAAATATATCGAGTCTTTTTGAAGTTTCTCTTTCATAGACTCTCCAATATCTCCCATTGGTCAGAATACCCCATTTGACATTAGTAAGCCAGAGATATCGACTTATCTGAAGAGAGGGAATTTGTTTTTCGAAGGGATCAGATTCGGATTTGAGTTTCTTGTCGAGTGATCTTTCCCAACGTTTTGCCTCTCCTATGCAAGCAACTTCTTTAAAATATTCATCCCTACCTCCCTTCTGAGCATCATTAAGAGCTTTCTCATTTTTGAATAAGGCGTAATCTACCTGTTTTGACCACTCACCTGATGGAGTAGGAGGTTCTACATCGACTATCCAGCCAAGGATATTAAGTACTTTATCGAGAAAGTGCATTCGGAGTTGAGATTCATTCAAAGATTGAAACCTGTCTTTATTCCATAACCCTTTAACTTGCACAAAGATATCTTTAACCTCAGACGAAGGGATATCAAATTCTTTTTCCTTCGGCAGAAGTTCATCTAAATAATAATTGGAAAATAACCCACTATTGCGATGAGGTTTCATAACTGCATTGTATCATAAAAAGCAGGTTTTGATAGCACTTTCTTGCACCCAAGATTCCAGTTAGAAAGGAAAAAAAGAATAAACCCATAAAGTTTGTCTGATCTTTTTCAAAAATCCAATAGAACTTCGAAATCATCTTACGAAATATTTATTATTTTTGGTAAAAATCGACAAATCATCAAATATATTTTATACCTACGAATGTCAACCCATTTTTGATCCATCCTGCGATAAAATTCAGCTTTCAATATCTCTTCACATGCCTGTGCGTTGCACGCAAACAGGCAAGTGAAGAGAAGTTGCGTAGTTGTTCGTCTTTGGCGAAAACAGACAAGGGAGTTAAAATCTACTCCTTTTACGGTGTGAGCAAAAGCTATTTACAACCTTCTTTTACATGTAAGGCGCTGTATAATCCAGCCATAAGCTGCACTTTTACGAGTTTTTGGATTGGTATAACGGTATAATTTAGCCCTTTTTCGAGTTTTTCATTCAAGGATTGAAGTTTCTGATAAACATCATCTGCTGCGCTTTTTAGATCCATGTCTTTGCTCGCTTCATAGTTAATGAGCAGCATTCTTCTGAACATACCCCATATCAACATCCTGTAAAATTTCGACACCAATTCATTATCGAACTCTTCTGCAACCGTTGCCTTTCTTCCAAGCTCTTTAGCTTGCTGTGCCCATTTTTTCTCTGCAGGAATAGATTTCTTTGCAGAATCTAAAAAGTAATCTATAGCCTGTTGCATGGGAGTTTTGACTATGAGCTTATTCTTTACCGTATTGTATATGTTTTCAAGATCTTCGTAATTATGTTGCATTGTATCTATGTTTTTCAATACCAGGTCACGCCTGATCTTATCGACCGATGATAGATCTTCTATTCTTGGATCGTAGTAATAGGGAACCTCACAGACCAATTCAAAGATCTTATCGTTGAATCTTCTGGCGTAACCATAACTCGCTGTCCCACTTTTTATTATCTCTGCAGGGTCCTTATCAGAATACTTTTCATAGTAATCATAGGTATCTTCAGTCGTTGGCATCTTGTACACCGCATCAGCAAGTTTTACAGCATAAGGCATTTCTGGTTCTCCCAGACTTGCCGGCAAGTTTAAATCCTTGTAAGCCTTTTCGAATATAGGGTATAGTAATGGAGCTTCATCGGTTATATAGAAATATACACCTCCAAAACCAGCATTATGAAGACTATATATAAAGTCTGGTTTCGCTTCTTCCATTATATTCATGAGCGCTTTAGTCTCAGGAATAGGAGAATTGAAATCGAGTGTCTTATATTTTATAGGAAATGTCCATTCGACTTGTTGATTACCTGCTGGTCTGTAAAAATTCAAAGCGTAGTTTAACGGGTTGAAAGGGCCTTTAAACCAACCTTCGTTGAGCTTCGCACCATCGGGATCGGCCACTTTGATTATATACCATGTAAAATCAAAAACATCTCTCAATTCCTTCGATGATGCCAGCTTCTCTGATAAGTAATCTAATACCAAACTGCCTATTGGTTCGTTGGGATGAGGGAAGGCATATAATAGTGCGGATTTTTCTCCATTTCCTATCTTGAGACAATAGATTGGATTATTGTCTCGAGATCTTCCCACTTCCAGCAGGCTAACCTCATTCGAGTATCTTTTAGCCAATTCTTTGGAAGATTCATCTAACTCATCAACCGTTTTAAACACTTTGTAATCTGGTACACTTTTTACGATCTCTTTAAGAACATCTTTCATACCAAAACCTCCTTTGTGTTTATCAGATTTAATCTATCAGATGACAAGCAGCGAAATGGCCAGGACTTATTTCTGTCATCTCTGGATCTTCAGTATAACAAATTTCCTTTGCAAAAGGACATCTCGACGCAAAACGACAACCTGCAGGAGGATCTATGGGAGTTACTACCTCTCCAGTTATGGTAAATCTATCTTTCTCTCTCTGAGGTGAAATAATTGGAGAGTAAGATATAAGTGCTTTAGTATAAGGATGCATAGGATTGGATATAAGTTCTTTTGCATCAGCTATTTCCATTACCTTTCCAGCATAGATCACCATTATTCTGTCACACATGTACTTTGCTACAGATATATCGTGGGTAATAAATAGTATCGATGTTTCAAGCTCTGAACGGAATTGTAAAAGCATATTCAGTACCTCTGCACGTACAGAAACATCCAGCATAGATACACATTCATCTGCTACAAGAAAATTTGGCTTCAAAAGCATGGAACGCAGCATTGATATTCTTTGCAGCTGTCCGCCACTTAATTCGTGAGGATATCTTTCTAAATAATCATAAGCAGGGGTAAGTTTTGCTCTTTCCATAGCATCCATGATAATTTCTATTCTGTTCCTCCTGTTTTGACCTATGTTGAGTAATTTCATAGGAATCTCAAGGCTCTTAATTATTGCCCTTCTTGGATCGAAAGAATCATAAGGATTTTGAAAGATCACTTGCATTTTTTGTCTGAAATCTTTTATCTTTCTGTAATTAATTCCTGATATGTTATTACCCAGAAAAAATATATCTCCTCCGTTCTCCATCTCCAATCTCGTTATCACTCTACCCAGAGTAGATTTACCACAACCACTTTCTCCCAAAATCCCAAGGATCTTTCCCCTTCTTACCGAAAAGGAGATGTTATCTACCGCTTTTACGTAAGATCTTCGTCCGATCTTCTTTATAGGATAATACTTTTTAAGTTTTTTAACTTCCAATATCTGGGTCATTCAAATTACCTCTGTATACGATGACATTTCACAATACGATCGCCCAATACACTAACTTCTGGCTTTACACTTTTACATAGATCTAATCGCACATCACATCTGGGATAAAATATGCAACCTCCGGGAGGATCGGTAAGATCTGGTAAAGAACCTGGGATCCCTTTTATTAATTCATTACCTATTCTTAAATCTGGATGGGATTTAACAAGAGCTTTCGTGTACGGATGCATAGGTGAGAATATGACATCCTTTACTTTTCCAAATTCTAATAGTTCACCAGCGTACATCACAGCTACTTTATTACACACTTCGTTAACAACTCCTATATCATGTGTGATTATGATAGCAGTTAAGCCAAATTCCCTTACAAGCCTATTTATTTCATCCAACAGCTGTCCTTGAGTTATAACGTCCAATGCCGTTGTTACTTCATCGAATATGATCATCTTAGGATTGTGGATCAAACTCATAGTGATCATTACTCTTTGCATCATTCCACCACTTAGTTCGTGAGGATACATGTTCAAGACCTTCGAAGGGAGATTAACCTTACTAAAAAGTTCTGTTAACATTTTATATGCTTTACCTTTAGATGTATCTGGAGAATGAGCAATTATAACATCATACATCTGTGTGAATATCTTATGTACAGGGCTGAGAGCATTCATTGCCTTTTGAAATACCACGGAAATCTCTTTCCACCTTATCTTCCTCAATTCATCTTGATTAAAACTGAGTATATTCCTCCCGTCAAATAGCATTGTTTCAGCGGATAAAGAAGCATTTGGAGGTAAGAGCCGCATTATTCCTAATGCAAGTGTGCTCTTACCAGAGCCAGATTCTCCAACTATACCCACTATATCTCCTCTTTCTATATCACAAGAAAACGATCTCACAGCCCTTACAGAAGTATTCTCTAATTTATAAGATATATCTACATTTTTTAATCTCATGAACGACATGTTAAGCACTTACCTTCTTTTGCTTTACATTTAGCTTAGGATTAAAAGTATACTGTAAACCATCACCTATAAAAGAAAAAGATACAACTGCTAAAACTATGAATATCCCAGGAAATACCACAGCCCACCAGGCGAAAGTCATATATGGTCTGGCTTGATATATCATCTTTCCCCAGCTGACAAAGTTTGGATCTCCTAATCCAAGAAAACTCAAAGCAGCTTCTGTTAATATAGCCCCTCCCATTTGTAACGCTGTATTAGCAAGAACGGGATAAATTCCATTTGGAATAATATGAGTAAATAATATCCTGATATTGGATTCTCCTGTAGCCCTTGCCACCATTACGAACGTCCTTTCTCGCAAACTGAGTGCCTGGGCACGCATCAATCTGGCGTTTTGAGGCCAGGTTGTCAACCCTATAACGAGCATTATGTAAAATATACTGTTACCGAATATTGCTACGATTATCAAGATTAAAAAGAAAGCTGGAATCATAAGGAAAGTATCAACGATTTTATCCACTATTTCATCAACGATGCCGCCATAGTATCCCGAAAATGAACCTATGAATATTCCTATGATTGCAGATAGTCCGGCAGCGATAAAGCCGACGGATAGAGAAACCCTGGTACCATACACGATTCTACTGAATACATCTCTTCCTAAGTGATCTGTCCCCATGAGGTGAGAAAGAGAGGGGGATAACAATACCTCTCCTTTCATGGCATGTGGATTGTATGGAGATATAATAGGGGCGAAGAGAGCTACGATGATAAAGATCAATAATATAGCAAATCCAATGAGTCCGTAAAGGCTTTGCCTATAACTATGCCAGAATTTTATTATATTGTTACTTTTTCTTTTGATCATGACTTTTTCACTTTGCATTGTAGTTCATCCATAGCATGATTATTTATACCTTATTCTGGGATCTAAAATTGCATAAAATACGTCTGTGAGCAGAATTGCTATACAAATACACACAGCTAATACGAAATAGATTCCTAAAAGCAAATTATAGTCCCTCTTGAACACGGCATCCAACATGAGTCTGCCCATACCAGGCCATGCGAAAACGATCTCTACAAGCGCAGATCCGGTTATTGCATAACCAAGTGTTAATCCAAAGATCGTCACACTCGGAAGAATAGCATTCTTAAGTACATATTTGTTGAATATTTTCTTCCTCTCGAGTCCAGCAGCGGTCATCGTTAATATGTATTCATCTCTACTTACCTGAAATATTGAAGAGCGAGTAACCCTAAAGTATACTGGGATCTGTATTAACGTGAGAGTGAGTACAGGCAGGAAAAGATGGTATAAGATGTCACCAAATCTCGAGAATCCATGTAGGCTCAATCGTACATTAAACATTCCAGCGGTAGGAAACCATCTCAGATTGGAAGAGAAAATCAATATGAGTATGAGGGCTAACCAAAATGATGGCATGGCATATAATACATAAGATAATATAGAGAGTATAGAATCAAGGATACCCTTTTTGTATCTGCTGGACCATGCAGCGAGCAGTGTGCCACTAATAAATGCCAAAACAGCGCTGGTAAGCGTAAGTAACAGAGTAGCTCCTATACGTTCCTTAATGAGGGTTATCACGGGTTCGCTGTATATGTATGAGTAGCCAAGATCACCTTTGAGTGCATTCTTAAAATAGATTCCTAGCTGAACGACCAAAGGCTTATCAAGACCATATCTATGTTCTAATGCTTTGATCACTTCTTGAGAAGGTTGCTCTAAGCCTGATATTATCTGAGCAGGATTCCCAGGAGCTAAATGTATTATAAAGAAATTGATGAGTACGATCAACAAGACCATTGGAATTATACTAATAACACGCCTTGTAATAAATCTAACAAAACCTGACAATTACCAACCTCCTCACTTTACATGAAATGACGGTGGATGATCTTTAAGAAATCCACCGCCATTTGAAGTTTTAGAGAATTATCTACTTACTTAACCATACGAGATAATAATTTCCTGTGCCAACCTTACCAGGTTCCTCTATGGGAAGGCCATGTACGTAGTTTTTGAATATGTGGACATATACAACTTCTGCTAAGGGTAATATGGGTAAATCTCTGGCTAATAATCTTTCTACTTTGTAATAATACGGCTTTCTTTTCTGGATATCTGCAATTTGTGAACCTTTATCGAGTGCCTCATCAACTTCAGAATTACTGTAACCCATAAATTGAAGGGTACCATGCGTACCTACTCTCAATCTCAGGTTATCTGGATCCGGTCCCTGGAAACCATCTAATAGTGCGAAGTCAAAATTATGCGCTTTAACTACTTTATCGATCCAGGTAGCTATCTCGTATTCACCGAGATTGACCTTAATACCTACTTTGGCAAGATTTTCCTTTACAACTGCAGCCATATCTGCCCAATCAGATTCCTGAAAGTAAAGAAGATCGAGAGTGAATCTGATGCCCTTTGCATCTTTTTTATACCCGGCTTTATCCAAAAGCTCATTTGCTTTTTCTACATTCATAGCTGGTAATTTGACATCAGGGGCGCATGCCCATGGTATAGCAGGGGTATAGAATCCAGTAGCCGCTTTTCCAAAGTTCTTGAGAACTTTCTTCACTATCTCATTTCTGTCTATAGCTAATTCGATGGCTTGCCTTACAAGAAGGACAGAAGTTTTTCTTCCTTTGCGAAGATTGAACGAGATGTAATATCTACTGGGCGAAGGAGTAATGATAACCCTAACTCCGGGCGTTTTCTGTAATACAGGTATTAAAGGAAGACCAGGTCTATTCTCATCGTAGTCAGCCTCACCATTGAGAAATGCCTGCATAGCAGTATTGGAATCAGGAATTATCTTATAAACCACTTTATCCAGGTAGGGTTTCCCTGCCCAATAATTATCATTTCTCTTTAGGGTAACATGATCACCTTTTACCCATTCGACGAATTTAAACGGACCTGTCCCAACTGGATTTTGATTGTGAGGATTGGTTCCCCAATCAGTTCCTGCATATAAATGTTTGGGCATGACATACGTTCCATACCAGGCGAGGAAACCAAGGAATGGCGCATAAGGTTCTTTCAGCTTCATAACCACTGTGTAATCATCCGGACAGGTTATCTCTTTTACTTTCTCAAGATTATTGTATGCACTTCCTTTTGCCGATATGATCTTATCGAATGTCCATTTAACGTCTGCTGATGTGAAAGGAATTCCATCATGCCATTTTACGCCTTTCCTCAGGTGAAAGGTATAAACCTTCCCATCCTTTGAAACATCCCAACTCTCAGCCAAATCAGGTATAACATTGTAATTTACATCTAAAGTAATGAGTTTGCTAAAGATATTTGGATAAATACCAGCTCCCATATCATCAGTCTTCCAATCTGGATTGAAGCTGATAGGATTACCTTCGTAAGCTATAACGAAGGTTCCACCCGTTCGTGGAGCGGATAGGACAACACCACTCCATACAAAAAGCACCATCACCAAAACAAAAAACGATTTTCTTAGCACAATTTTCACCCCCAAAGATTTAGATAAGATTAGCCTGTTAAAATCGATAGATCTGTTAACATATTTAGTTTTGAATCGCCCCCTTTCTCAAAATTGAACATAGTATACAGGAAAATCACTTTTATGTCAAATGACCGAATTGCACCACAAAAAAAGTACTCGAAATCGTATCGTTGCATCATATAAAAAAGTACTCCAAAAAGGAGGTGAAAAAAGTTAGTTATCCTCATATAATGGAAGAAAAGTAAAGAGGGGATAACTAATGG
>QNAT01000012.1 GCA_003641555.1 Thermotoga sp. | reverse complement strand
CATATGTTTTACTGCTTCCACTATATTCCCGGTGCCTGCTTCTCCTTTAGTGCGAATCATAGCAGCACCTTCTCCTATTCTCCTCAAAGCCTCTCCAAGATTCCTCGCTCCACATACGAATGGGACCTTGAACTTCGTTTTGTCAATGTGGTATTTATCATCGGCAGGTGTCAACACTTCGCTTTCATCTATAAAATCAACTCCTAAGGATTCTAACATCCTTGCCTCTGCTATATGGCCTATACGTACCTTTGCCATAACTGGGATGGAAACGGACTCCATTATTGCTTTTATCAGGCGAGGGTTTGCCATACGAGCCACTCCACCTTCTTTTCTTATATCTGCTGGCACGCGCTCGAGTGCCATAACTGATACAGCACCTGCCTCTTCTGCTATTTGGGCCTGCTCTGGGGTGGTAACATCCATTATCACACCGTTCTTGAACATATTTGCAAAGCCGTCTTTGATAACCCATGTACCTTTTTCTACCATAACCTTTCTGGTCTATCGGGATTCCCGATACCAGTATCACCTCCTCATATGTATATCTTCATAGCATTCCATCATTTTCGAATATCCTAAAACTATTATACATCAAAATGTGATATCATGGATTAGATTTTTCTAAAAAGGAGGAGAGTAATATGAGAGTTGCTGTAGTTTCTCTGGAAGTTTATCCGTTTGCAAAAGTTGGGGGACTTGCAGATGTAGTAGGAGCTTTACCGAAGGCACTAAAACGGCATGGTGTAGAACCCATTGTTATAATGCCATTCCATAAGATAGTACAGGAAAATGCAAGGAAAGCAAATGTTGAAATAAAAAAGGTAGTTGATAAGGTATTTCTACCCAAATTGAAGACAAATGAAGCGGTTTCTATCTACAAAGGTAACTTACCCAACAGTGACGTACCTGTTTATTTTATTGGTAATGATAAATATTTTTCTGCAGAAATGGTTTATGGAGGCGTCGATGAGGCAGAACAATCCATATTCTTTTCCAATGCTGTTTTTGAAACACTCAAGACGTTGGACATCCAGGTAGATGTGCTCCATGCCAACGATTGGCAAACAGGTTTGGTCCCTGTCTATCTCAAAACTGTATACCGTTATGAACCATTCTTTGAAAGGACAGCAATGGTTTACAGTATACACAACTTAGGATATCAAGGTATATTCGATAAGAGATACCTGGATTTTGCAAAGCTGGGCGAATGGTTGTATTCCATGCAGTACCTCGAATTTTATGGGAATCTGAATTTTATGAAGGGTGGGATCGTATTTTCGGATGCGATAAATACGGTTAGTCCTACATATGCAAAAGAGATACAAACAGAAGAATACGGCAATAAGTTAGATGGTGTATTGGTCTCAAAGGCAGATGTGCTATTTGGCATATTGAATGGCATCGATTATTCGGAATATGATCCTTCTAAGGATCCCCGGATATCTCATCATTATAGTGCGGAAGATTACAGCAACAAGTGGAAGGTAAAGGAAGATCTTCAAAAAGAGTTAGGATTGGAGGTAATTCCTGATAAGCCGATCTTCGCTCTTATATCCAGATTGGTAGACCAAAAGGGATTGGATATATTGAGTGAAATAATCGATTACATGTTGCTTTATGATGTCCAATTTGTACTGCTCGGGACAGGAGACCCCAAATATGAAAAGAGGTTCAAGGGGATTGCTTCAGAATATCCAGGGAATACATCGATAAATATAACCTTCGATGTTGACCTCGCACAACGTATCTATGCTGGTTCTGACTTCTTCTTAATGCCTTCTCTATATGAACCCTGCGGTTTAGGCCAGATGTACAGCATGCGATATGGAACTATCCCTGTGGTCAGGTATACTGGAGGTCTGGCAGATACGGTGAAAGAATATGATCCAGCAACGGGAGAGGGAAACGGCTTTGGATTCAAGGAATATAGTAGTGGGGAACTGTTGAAAGCGATAATGCGAGCGTTATTTTACTACAGGAAGAAGGAAGCACATGAAAGATTGATAAAAAATGCCATGAGTACAGATGTTTCATGGGATAAATCGGCAATAGAATACATCAAATTCTACAAGAAATCTCTGGAGATCGCAAAAGGGAGGTTTTGAATATGCCAGAGTTAAGGAAAGATCCGGTAATAAAGCGTTGGGTAATAATAGCAACGGAGAGAGCCAAAAGGCCTTCTGATTTTGGCACAGCGAAAACAACGGAAAAAAAAGGCGGTTTTTGTCCATTTGATTACGGTAATGAGCATCTAACCCCACCCGAAGTCCTTGCATTTAGATCGCCGAATAGCAAACCCAATGAACCCGGTTGGTGGATAAGAGTTGTACCAAACAAATTTCCCGCTCTAGATCCAAAAATAAAATTGAGGAGAAAGGGGATGGGAATGTACGATGTAATAAGTGGAACAGGTGCTCACGAAATCATCATAGAGACTCCCGATCATAATTTATCTATGGCTGATATGAAGCGGAAACAGGTACAGGAAATAATATGGGCGTACAAGGATAGATACGATGTGCTATCCAAACGAGATGGCATCAGATACGTTTTGATATTCAAGAATTACAAAAGGGAAGCAGGGGCATCTCTGGAACACTCTCATTCTCAAATAATAGCCACTCCTATTGTACCTAAGCGGGTTGAAGAGGAATTGGAAGGAGCAAAAGAATATTACGAATACAAAGAAAGATGCGTCTTTTGCGATATAATCAATCAGGAATTATCAGATGGAAAGAGGATTGTGGAAGAAAATGATAGTTTTCTCGCTATAGCGCCATTCGCTGCACGTTTTCCATTCGAAACCTGGATCTTACCAAAAGAACACAAGAATAATTTCGTAAAGATTTCCGACAATGGAGTAAGTCAATTCGCCGAGGTGCTGAGTTCTGTCTTGAAAAGGCTTAAGAAGGCCCTAAATGATCCTCCATTCAATTATATAATTCACTCTTCTCCCGTAAACGATAGAGGAAAAGAATTTTATCATTGGCATTTAGAACTCATACCAAGATTAACAAAGGTGGCTGGTTTTGAATGGGGTTCAGGGTTTTACATAAATCCAACTCCTCCTGAAGATGCTGCAAAGTTTTTAAGAGAGGTGGAGATATAATCAGCATCCCATTCATAGAATATTCGCTACAGAGACATGGAAAAACATTTTCGTGATGCGTAATGGGCAACATATTACGACTTATTTATTGTATGTGGAATTCTTTGTGGTGTATGATTAAAGGAGGATTCTATATTTGTTTTTGGTCTCAAAGGAATTCACATTTGATGCTGCTCATAAACTGATACATTATCATGGTAAATGTGAGAGGTTACACGGGCACACGTATAGACTTAGAGTAACAATTAAAGGAGAAAAAGATGAAGAAGGGATGGTTATAGATTTTGCTTTGTTGAAAAAAATCGTTCAGAAAAAAGTGATAAGTGTATTGGATCATAGCTATCTGAACGATATAATTAATCAACCTTCTGCCGAAAATGTTGCCGAGTGGATATGGAATCAGATCGAATACCTTTTGGATACTCCAACTCATTATCTCTATGAAATAACATTATGGGAAACACCAACTTCTTTTGTAACATATAGGAAAGATCTTTCGGATAAAACCCATCATTCAGCCACAAGTTCTCGCTAATTATAACGACCAACAATCATCTCCACAGAAAAACCCGATGACGAGTGATTTGAGTTACTTCTTAAACTCACCTAATTCATTATCAGGTTAATTCGTGGCCGAAACAGTTATCGATCAAAAAACAGGTGCCGAGGACGGGACTTGAACCCGTATGATCCATAAAATAGATCACAAGGACCTCAACCTTGCGCGTCTGCCAATTCCGCCACCTCGGCAGCATTCATTCTATGATTATTCTAACATGTTGTCCTGCAAATTTCAAATGATCAAAGGCTGTATATACTCATCTTCCTCTAAAAAGAGTATATTTGTTCATATTTGTAAGTGATGTTGGCCCATCATTCGTAGGGACTGGTTTTTATAGTCCATGTCCGATTCGTCGAAGGTGAACAATTTGCTTTTTAGAGTGAAATGAGTATAATAATGACAGAATGTATAGTGTAAAATGAGGTTGATCCACCATCCAGTAAAAGCAAAAATATACGATCGTCTAGAGGAGGTATATCTGGACGGTTTGGACGTGAACGAGATATACAGAAATATTACAAGGAGGTGAATATATAATTGGGTCATATAGTTTTTTCACTTCTTTTGATCATAACAGGATTGGTAAATCCAGAAAGCGTCTACGTTATTCCAGCACTTCCGAGTGGCAGTGTCTACATCTCTGAAATAGGAAGATTTGGTGTCCAGGATGGGCAAGTTTGCTTGATATCTGATTGGAAAGCCCCTAAATTAACTCCAATAGCAACAGATCTCGTAGATCCAAAGGGCATTGGTTTTTGTCAGATGAAGATATGGGTGGCAGATGTTGATAGAGTAGTGATGATAGATCCCCCATCTGGGAAAGAGGATGTTTTTGGACCAACAAAATTCAAGCCTCATCCTGCATTTTTGAACGATATATGTACCACAGCTGATATGGTATACGTTTCAGATACCCAGAAGAACGTTGTATATGAAATTCGCAAGAAGAAGATAAAGGTGTTTTTGAAACTGAAATCTCCTAACGGCATAGAATATAATCCTGAAGATGGTTCTCTATACATCGCCTCTTATACCAGACCTGGCAAAGTTTACAAATACAAGGAAGGCAAACTCAAACTCATCTATTCCTCCAGAGATATAGATGGCGCAGATGGATTAGCCCTGTGTGCTTCAAAAGATGTGCTCTTCATATCAGGCTATCTCTCTGGAAAGGTAATAGCATTGAACCTGAGTAATGGCAAAATTCTGGGTAAGTTAGATAGATTATCCAATCCTGCGGATATAGCCTTTGATGAAAGGACTAATACCTTATTCATACCTGAGATGTCAGCGGGAAGAGTGAGTGAATATAGAGTAGTTTTCAGGAAGTAGGAATGGAGTTCTTGCTCTGCACGTCAAATTTGGAGATCATACTCCCTTTTCTTCTCTTACTTTTTTGTAAACTTCGAAAAGATGTTTTGCCACATTTCGTTCATCGTAGTTTTTGGCTAAATCCACTGCCTTTTTTCTATAGGACATCAAATCTTCTTTATCCCGTTTGAATTTTTCTATCACTTCAGCATACTCCTGAGGTGTAGTTCCTTTCAAATAGGCATCATGGAATATATCTCTGTAAACAGTTAAATCTTTGAGCAATAAAGGCAAACCACACATTGCAGCTTCAATGATAACAAGCCCGAATGTCTCTTGATGTGATGGAAAGAAGAATAGGTCCGAGAGTACATACAACTCTCTTAATTTTTCACGTGGGATATAATTGAGAAACATAACATTGGAAGGATGTTTTCTCATAATATCTTTCATTTTTCTATATCCCTGAGTTGCAGTTCCAAAGGGCATGTTTCCTATCCATAGAAATTTCACATCTGGTAAGAATTTAGCAGTTTCAACGAATTCTTTTATTCCCTTTCTGGGTTGAACCTGTCCTACACCTATTGCCACGAATTCATCTTTTCCTATGCTGTACTTCTCGCGTAACTTCATTTTCTTTTCGAGAGTTCCCGGGTAAAATATGGAAGAAGATACGAAATTCGGCACCACTTCTATTCTGGGTTTCACGCCCAATCGTTTAAGTTCCTTTTTTACTTCTGGACTCACAGCTATAATTCTATCTGCAAGATTGTAAAATTCCACAAGGTATATTTGGAAACCGCGCACCCACAAAGGGGCAAGTATCAGACTTTCTTTTAAAGAATCCGGGATTATATGTGCCGATATTACTATGCCACTTTTCTTTCTATTTTTCAAGATGTTGAATAAGAAACCTACGTTTGGGGTATGGGCATGTATAATAGCACAAGGTTCTTTGGAATTCACACGCACTTCATAGGGTAAGAAGTTCTTTATCATATGTATAGTGTCTTCCGTCGCTGACCCTACACCCTGGCCTTTGAAATCAAGTGCTGTTGATAGTATATTAACTGTGTTATCGTGAAAAATCTTCATAAGTTTAATCATACCATAAAAATAACTGTTTAGAAAGTTCGGGAGTAACCCTGTAAAATGCCAACTTACTTTTGAGCCACCAATTCATGTTCATTTCTCTTGTCTTGATACAAGTCAACCGAACCAAAGAAAAAGTCAAAACCTCAACGGTCTTCGTGGACCAATTTCATTTATACTATACTGCTCAATACGAGGTTTCTCTGTGGCTTTGTGGTGATGACTTTTATTTGTTCGTTATCTCCTCCATTCGTGATATGGTTTCTTCAAATGAACTCTTTTCCCAGACATCCTGCTGCAGGAAAGCATTTATATCATCGATCTTAGATTTTGCCTCATCTATCTTCGGATCGCTCCCGTCAACGTAAGCCCCTATGTCTATCAGATCTTTTGCATTGTTATAGGTAGAGATGAGGTCTAACAATCTTTTAGCAATATCTCTATGATTCTGTTCTGTAACGTCTGGCATTACTCTGCTTACGCTTTGAAGGACATCTATAGGTGGATAATGATTATTAGAAGCAAGCTGCCGGGATAAAACTATATGTCCATCTAATATAGCACGAACGGCATCACTTATAGGTTCATTCATGTCATCGGCTTCTACCAGTGTGGTGTATATACCAGTTATGGAACCTTTTTCTGAAGTACCTGCACGTTCGAGTAATTTGGGCAGCAGGGCATAGACAGAAGGTGTATAACCTCGGGTTGCAGGTGGTTCTCCAACAGCAAGTCCCACTTCTCTCTGCGCCATAGCGAATCTCGTTATAGAATCCATCATTAACATCACATCATAGCCCAGATCTCGGAAATATTCTGCTATTGTAGTGGCTACGAAGGCTCCTTTCAATCTTACAAGTGCAGGTTGATCTGATGTGGCTACCACAACCACAGACCTCTTCAAACCTTCCTCCCCCAGATCTCTTTCTATGAAATCCCTGACTTCTCTTCCTCTTTCACCTATCAATGCTATCACATTTATATTTGCAGTTGTATTTCTGGCTATCATACCGAGTAAGGTAGACTTGCCAACACCACTACCAGAAAATATACCTATACGCTGTCCCTTACCAAGTGTTAGAAAGCCATCCATTGCTCTGACCCCAACATATACTGGTTCTTTTATCCTTTTTCTCTTCAAAGGATTTGGAGGGGAATTGTATACAGGATACTTCAATTTGGAGGATATAGGAGGTTTATCATCTAAAGGGTTACCTAAACCATTCAATACCCTTCCGCGAAGTTCCTCCCCAACTCTCACCTGAAGATATTTGCCACTTCTCAGGACCTCGGCTTCCGGCCCTATACCACTCATATCATCGAGTGGCATCAAGACGACTCGGGTATCCCTGAAACCCACAACTTCTGAAATGATGTTTTTATCGGAATTCTTAGGTTTAACCTTGCAAACTTCATTTATAAAAACTTCAGGGCCCTCAGATTCTATAGTAAGTCCCACAACCTGATTTACTCTACCATTCACTCGAATAGGTTGTACGTTATCGATCTTGTTCACACAGGACTTCAAATAAGATTGTAATTTAGAAGTCATTCTCCTTCTCCCAACGTTTCGAAAAGAGCATCTATTTGTGAATCCACGCGTGCATCTATGGTACCAAAGCTTGTTTCTAAAATGCAATCTCCTCGAGAAAGCGCAGGATCATATCTGATCTCTACCTGATCAACAGAGGAAAGAAGAGCGTAGATATGATCTTTATCTACGATCTCGAAATCAATAGGGTTTAACCTCAAAGTAACCTTCTTTTTATTCCCCACCAATTTTACAGCTGCTTCGAGATTTCTCTTTATGAAATCATTATCTTTTTCGATATCTTTCTTTATCACCTTTTGAGTTATTATTTTTATTATGTGTAAGATTTCATCCTTTACAGAAGAAAGTAAACTTTCTCTCGAGTTCTGTATCTCGGTTATGACTTTTAACAGATCATTTATTGCATCATCAAATCGCTTTTGAGATTTGACCACACCCTCTTTATATCCAACTTGATAACCTTCCTTTTGTGCTTCCTCCTTTAGCCGTTTTAATTCCTCTGATACTTTCGTTTTTTCTGCCTTCAACTGCTCCAAAACCTCTTCTTTCTTTTTCTCTGCTTCTGCCAGTATCTTTTGAGATTCAATCCTGGCTTTTGCCACTATTTTCTGGGGATCTACTTCTATTCTTCTTTCACTTTCCTTTTCTTTTTCTTCGCCTATTATCTTAGGGTTATCCTTTAACACAGGAGGTCGCCTTATTATGTGTTCATACAATGAGTTCTTCACCTCCGCCACGGGATATGACTATCTCACCAGCTTCTTCCAATCTCCTTATCACAGCAACAATCTTCTGCTGTGCCTCTTCTACATCTCTAACTCTAACAGGGCCCATAAACTCCATTTCTTCCTGTAAAAGCCCAACTGCTCGCTTTGACATGTTATCGAATATTTTTTGTTTAACATCCTCACTTGCCCCTTTCAGAGCAACTGCCATATCATGCATCTCTATTTCTCTGGAAACCAATTGTATATCCCTATCGCTGAGTTTTACTATATCCTCGAATACGAACATCTTTTTCTTGATCTCTTCAGCCAATTCTGGCTCTTCACCTTCAAGTGTTTCTAATATGTGACGTTCTGTACTTCTATCTACTCTGTTCATTATATCTACAAGTGCTGTCACACCTCCAACCATGCTGAAGTCTTGCATAGTGTAGGTAGATAATTTTCTTTCCAGGAGCTTTTCTACCTCTTTTATGGTTTCGGGAGATGTCCTATCCATAAGTGCTATTCTCTTGGCAACATCTGGCTGCAGTTCTTCTGGAAGCGATGATAACAGTTCCGATGCTTGATCCGATTCCATATATGAAAGAATGAGAGCTATGGTTTGAGGATGTTCATTTTGAAGGAAGTTCAGAAGTTGTGAAGAATCGGTTTTTTTTATGAATTCAAAGGGTTTTACCTGCAATGATGAAGTCAATTTATTCAACACTTCCATCGCCCTTTCGGGACCTAAGGCCTTTTCTAATATTTCTTTGGCGTAATCTATGCCACCCCGAGATATGAGTTCCTTGGCTGCCAACATATTGTGAAATTCTTCATAGACTTCTCGTTTTTCATTCTGCGATACTTCTCTCAGGTTTGCTATTTCTAATGTCAACTGTTCTATTTGTTCCTCGTTGAGATTTTTAAGTACCTTTGCTGATAATTCTGTACCAAGCATTACCATAAGTATGGCGGCTTTTTCCTTGGGAGATAATTTTCCTTTTTTCTCTTCATTGGCAGGCATACTTTGACCTCCATAACTATTTTTCAAGCCAGATCTTGACTAGTTCTGCCACTAGTTCTGGATTTTTTTGTGCAGCTTTTCTTATATCTTCTTGTCTCTTCACCAATTCTCTTTCCTCTTCTGTCAGGACCTTCTCTTCAGCTTTAGCAGCCTCTTCTTTCATTTTACGTTCCATCTCTTGCAATTTCTTCTGTTCTCTTATTTTCTTCCATTTCATGAATAAATAGTAGAATGATATCACAAATACTATACCGACGATGGAAAGTAATATTAAGAGTTGTTGCATAGCCTTTTTCCTCCTTATCTTTTCCATCTCGGCCTTGACTTCCTTTTCGTATGTATCATTAAAACGTGTAGGAATTATCTCAACCTTATCATCAGTAGTAGCATCAGCTGCTGTGACAACAGCCTTCTTGAGAAGGGATACATCTGTTGCTACTCCCGCAGGTTGATTTCCTATGTTCAGGAATACCGTTATACCTTTATGTGTTATCTCACCTTTTTTATCATTTATGATCTTCTGATACAATTCATTAACATCATAATTTATAACCGTTTTCGATCTGCTCAGCTCCGTTCCTGTCGCCTGAAGAGATTTATAAGTTCCTGGTGGTATGTTGCTTTGAGTCCCAACCTCCCCTTTTGGCAAGGAGCTGGAGCCCTTTGCATATTCAGATTCAACCAGCTCACTAACGGGTATACCTTTTCCCTTATTTGATGCCGTATATGTTTTCGCTTCGCTTTGTATTGCTTGCCAATCCAATGTAACATCTGCAAGCACCACGACATTATCTATACCATAGACTCTTTCTAAACTGTGCTGGACCTTACCGGCATAATATTGTTCTATTTTACGCTTCAATGCGAATTTTGTGGATGCTTCTTCACCCGCAGTTGTTACAGCAATATTTGCACTCAGATCTCGCGATTTCGTATCTATAACTCT
Organism: Thermotoga sp.; assembly: GCA_003641555.1. Taxonomy (GTDB): domain Bacteria; phylum Thermotogota; class Thermotogae; order B3-G13; family B3-G13; genus B3-G13. The sequence continues at coordinate 1,268 of QNAT01000012.1, read as the reverse complement.
TACATCTTCGGGCTTGAGATTTTCAACCGCGGCTGAGACCAGATTCATTATTGCCTTTACCTGTGATGAGGTTAACGTTTGACCGAGTTTTACCTTCACAACAATAGATGCTGTGGGTTTAGGCTGTTCTCCATAGGGACGATATGCGTATTTTGTAGGAGTGATATGGACTCTTGCATATTCGATGGGATCGAGTGTCATTATACTGCGTTCCAGTTCATTTTGTAAGGCCATCTGGTACTTCACCTGTTTTTCAAATGCCGTTTCTCCTAATGGTGCCTTTTCAAATATCTCAAAGCCTTTCCCTGTTCCTGCCAGGACACCTGATGAGGCAAGCTTCATTCTTACATCGTATACATTCGCAGATTGAGGTATCAATATAGTTCCATTCGGACCTGCTTTGTACTTTACCCCAATACTACTTAGCTTCTGAGTTACCAATCCTGCATTTTCTTCACTCAATCCTTTGAATAGTGGAATGTAAACCGGGCGAGAATTGTATATTGCAAGAACTATTATGAATATAAAAGTGATCAGAACTATAGAAGATATCGTTATCTTTTGAGTGGTGTTAAGTTTCTTCCATATACCTCCAAAATACCCCACTATGTTTGTCCACATCTTTTTAAGATATTCCATTTCCAAAAAGCTCCTCTACTGACAACTGATATTTATTATAATAACATATTAATCACAGAGAAATACAATTAAAATGAATTTCGAAGATTGCAAAAGCAGTTTTTCCTTATCATTTCTTCGTATTCTCTGCGCATTAGTGATGATCAATGCTACATCAAAAGAGCGGAAGACGGGGCTCGAACCCGCGACCATTGACTTGGAAGGCCAATGCTCTACCAACTGAGCTACTCCCGCTTAAAACAGTCGGGGAAACTGGACTCGAACCAGCGACTTCCTGCTCCCAAAGCAGGTGCGCTACCAACTGCGCCATTCCCCGTCATTTTACAATTCAATTATAGCATATCTACAGATGTTCTTGTCAATATTTTTAAGTAACCCAAAATCCCAGTTAGAAACCAAAAAGAGGATAAACCCATAAAATTCGTCTGCACTTTTTCAAAAATTCAACGAAACTTCGAAATCATCTCAGCAAATATTCATTATTTTTGACAAAATCGACAAATTCCCAAACGTTATTCTCTTCCCTTCTCAAAATGGCATTTAAATGCCATTTATTTCCCCAGTCTTTTTCACCTCCTTTTTCCGATCCTAACCGAATCCAGAGGCAAGACATCTATTCCGTATTCCCT